>CAZPNB010000434.1:0-4981 GCA_964587305.1 uncultured Spirochaetales bacterium
GTCATCAGCATCAATTTACGGCGACCAAGAAAAACTACCCTTTACCGAGGACATGCTTCCACAGCCAATGTCACCTTACGCAGCACACAAAATAACAGGAGAATATTACTGCAAACTTTCCTATCAACTGTACGGCTTTGAAACTGTCTGCCTGAGATACTTCAATGTTTTTGGGCCAAGACACGACCCAAGCAGCAATTACGCATGCCTGATACCACGTTCAATCGTGCGCGTGCTGAATAACCAATCAATTACAATTTATGGAGATGGAGAGCAAACAAGAGACTTCATTTACGTCGGAGACATTGTTGATGCAACCATTACAGCAGGATTTACTCTTTCAAAAGATTGCCTTGGACAATCCATTAACATAGCATCCGGCAGGGAAACTACCGTGAATGAGATAGCAAAAAATATTATCGCGCTTCACAATGGAAAAATAGAATACCTGCCTGCAGTCAAGGAACCAAGACGCAATGTTGCTGCAATTACAAAAGCACAAAAATTGCTCGAATGGTCAGCAAAAATAAGTCTGAAAGAAGGAATTAGTTTAACGTTCGACCATTTCAAAAAATCAGCACTAAAGAATACAAATCAGAAATAAGCCAACTTCCACAATCTTAAACGAAGCTTCATTAAATTCAAAAAATAATCGAATACTACACGAGCAATCTTAACTTTGCTGGCTTTTCTTTCCTTCCAAACGACCGGCACTTGCGCAATCCTAAAGCCAGTCTGCTCAGCCATCATCAAAAATTCAGTATCGAAAAACCACATGTCATCTCTAATGTGCGGCAAAAGACACTGCGCAACATTCTTTTTCAAGAATTTAAAGCCGCAATGCCCATCTTTTATTTTCGTAAAAGGAAAAAATAAACCAACCAAAATATTATACCCACGTGAAAGCACTTCACGGGTGAAAGACCGCTCCACTAACGCGTTAGGTGCAAATCTATTACCAATCACGATATCAGCCTTACCTTTCAAAATAGCATCAAGACAAGCAGGAAGCGCGTCCAGCTCAGTAGATAAATCAGCATCCATAAAACCAACTATTTGAGCAGAACTGGAAGGCCAAGCAAGACGATACGTTTTTGCTTTCCCCTTTTCAGGAGTGTGCTTGACACTAACTCTTTTGAACCGTTTGCTTAATTTTGTGCCGATTTCAACAGTCCTATCAGTTGAGCCATTGCTGAAAATAGTTATCCGCCACGGAATAGAGCAATTTTTATCCAGAAACTTATGCAATTTCACAACGCTATTCTCTATAACTTCTTCTTCGTTATAAGCTGGAATAACAATTTCAACGCTCGGGCGTTTCACGTTTTTCCTCTGCTTTCACAATTTGCTGTGCCAATTCAACAGAACGATCAATACTGCGCTCAGGATACGAATTAAACATGCCTGCGACATACAGGTTTGAAATTGGAGTGCTAACTGGCACAATATTTTCTAAAATACCCATGTGATAAATAAGGCCTGATGCTCCAAGACGGAATACTTTGTGCCATCTCACTTCCTGTTTGCCAAAAATCCTGTGCATATCTGCAAGGTACTCTTTTCCAGCTTCTTCTTCAGACATTTTCCACACATCACTTTTTTTGTCCGGATAACTTGCAAGATAAACCAAATGGTCGCCCTCATAATTTGACGCGTCAACAAAATTCGTCTGCTCAATTGTTGCGCCAAAACGGGCAGGCTCTAAAATATTCGTCCAATAATAAGGAGTCAGAGGCTTGCTCAAACCAACAAGAACACAACACGCCCCCTGATATTCAAGACTTTCAAGTTTTTTTGCATAACTCTTAGGCAGATTTACAAATTGCGTCAATATACGAGGCGGCAGGGTTGAAACAAGCGTGTCAGCCTCGATTTCCTCATCATTAAAACTAACACGAGCGCTGTTTTTCAACAATTTAACGCCTTTGACAGTTGCATTTAATTCCACACGGCCATCCCGCTTTTCGATTTCCTTAACCATTGCATCAGTAAGAACCTGGAAGCCACCGCGGATGTAACCTAATTTTTCACCGCGAAGATTGCGCTCGCTTCTCCATTTTATGCGCTCAATCAACCATGCTGCAGAAATTCTGGCCAAATCACCGCCAAATTTTGACTGCAACAACGGCCTGAAAAACCGTTCATATGTTTCCTGGTTGCTATACTTAATTAGAAAATCTTTTGCACTAATGTTATCGTAGCTGGGATAATCACTCGCACTAATCAGCTTCAGCTTAAGCATTAACCGCCCAAGAGCAAATTTATTTTTCCACGAAAGTATTTTGAACGTGAAGAGGTCCTGCGGTTTGGTAAGACGGCAAAAAATCCCCTTCTCAAAAAATGCTGTTGTAACGTATTTCCAATCTATTGTAACACCAAGCTCCTTGCACATCTTAATGGTACGCGTGTCACGTGGAAACACGTGATGGTAGAAATCATCAACGTAATAGGACTTGACTTTAGTTGCGTGCAATGCACCACCCGGCTCAGCTGATTTTTCAAGAACTAAAACACGCTTGCCCTGCTTGCCAAACTCGTATGCAGCTGCAAGACCAGCAACTCCTGCACCCAACACCACAACATCCCATGACCCCATACAAGCAGAAATAAGCAAACGATTTTTAAAACTTTCTCATCATACAAGCCTTTGAAGCCCAACTTTACGCAATCTTTAAATATACTGCCCAGAGTCAAATTTTCTAATGTTGCCAAATACTAAACCGATTAAAAGAGTAATTGTGACTGGCAGTTCAGGCATGATAGGAACGGCATTGTGCGAAGCCCTTATTCCTCTCGGATACGAGATTATTCCAGTAGATTTCAAACCAAACAAATGGAATAAAGAATTGGATAAGAAGACAATATTGGTTGATTTAAGAGATTCCGATAAACTAAAAAACATACCACATGACGCAGACATCATAGTCCACCTTGCTGCAAATGCGCGCGTATTCGACTTAGTCGTAGACCCATCACTTGCACGGGATAATATTACAACAACTTTCAACACTCTCGAGTTTGCACGACAACACAAAATACCAAGATTCATTTTTGCTTCAAGCAGAGAAGTCTACGGCAACTCAGAAAAACTGGTGCACGCTGAAGGCGATGTTCACGTTGACGATTGTGAAAGCCCATATACTGCGTCCAAAATCGCAGGAGAAGCATTGGTTCAATCTTACAAGCGATGTTACAACATAAACAGCATAATCGTCCGCTTTTCAAATGTATACGGAAAGTACGATGAATCTGACCGATTAATACCACTGTTCATACGCAAGACATTGAAAGACGAAGAACTTGTTGTTTTCGGCAAAGACAAAAACTTAGACTTCACTTTTATTGATGACACCGTAGCAGGAGTTGTCCTATGCATCCAAAAATTTGATACTGCACACGGAAACACTTTCAACATAGCAACCGGAAAAGGCGTTAAAATAGTTGATTTCGCTGAACTGCTGCTAAAAGTACTCAACCGAAAAAATGCAGTACGAATAACAAACAACCGCCCTGGAGAAGTAGTGCAATATGTTGCGGATATCTCTCTGGCAAAAAAAATGCTTGGCTTTAACCCGAAGATAGGCATTGAAGAAGGCCTTCAGAAAACACTAGCTTGGTACTCAGGAAGAAAATAATGTCGCTCCATGGCAAAATATTCAGTATTCATCCCATTTTATAACGAAGAAAAGATTCTCGAACAGCACGCACTTCGCGTATATAACCAACTGAAAAAAGACGGATATGATTTCGACATATACCTTGTGAACGATTCTTCGAAAGACAAGTCTCTTGAGATTGCACAGAAACTGGCTAAGCATCATCCAGAAATTAAAGTGCTTTCCTACACCAACGGGCCTTCAAGACGAGAAAACTTGTTCTGGTCATTTCCAAAATCATCAAGCGAAATTGTTGCATTCACCGACCTTGACCTTGCAGTTGACGAAAAATATTTCAAAACGCTATTTTCAGAACTGGAAAAACAAAATGCAGACATCTGCACTGCGAGCAGATATGAGCCAGGATCTGTTGTTTCCAGAAGCCTATTCCGACGTTTAATTTCAATGAGCTACCGAAAAACTGTGCAAACACTCTTCCGCTGCCCTGTAAATGATTTCCAGTGCGGTTTTAAGGCGTTTACAATGAAAAGCGTTATGAAAGTGCTGCCTGAATGCGGCTACGACACTTCGTTCAAACGCGGCTGGTTCTTAGATGCAGAATTCATCGTCCGGGCACACAAGAAAGGAATGAAAACTGTTTCATTCCCCGTTGAGTGGAACTCAGGCAAGAAAAGCTCATTCAACGTATTCAGAGACGCGAAACTCATTCCATACTTGTTGAAATTGTGGTGGAACTTACAAAATAACAAAAACTCCAAGAATACGTAAACTTAATAAAACACCGCATTACAACTCACTCAATGATAGAATTTGGCTGGGTGATGCTGTGGTACATTGGCAGCGTGCTGCTTGCAGCACTATCATTCCCCATAACTTTTTTCTTTTGCACAAAACTACCTGACCGCGGATACGCAATTTCACGCATCGTCAGCCTAGTTCTCATGGGATTCATCACGTTCATACTAGGATACCTTAAAACTCCGATTGATTTCAGCTGGCCCTTCTCAATCCTTGCCTTAGCAGGAGTTTCTGGCTGGCTAGCTAAAAAGAACTGGAAAGAGATGAAAAGTTTCGTACATGAAAATAGAAAATTACTTTTAACTCTAGAAATATGCTTCATACTCTCTTTTGGCTGGTTTACATTCGTCCGCTCGATGACGCCCGGAATAGACGGCAGTGAGAAATTCATGGATTTCGGAATATTCAACGCCGCACAACGAACTGAAAAACTTCCAATTTACGATTTCTGGATTTCAGGCGACCCATTACGCTACTATTGGTTTGGCCACTTTGTATTTGGAAAATTCTCACAAACACTCTTCACACCGGAAGCACTGGGCTATAACCTCACAATTATTTTGGTT
>CAZPNB010000435.1:0-3217 GCA_964587305.1 uncultured Spirochaetales bacterium
CGACGTGGTGGACGAGACCGCTGGAAGGATCGGCGCCGCTAACACAGTTGTCCTCCAGGATGACCGTCTCGTCGCTTCCAATACCGACTGGCTCGGGGCGATCCGAGCGCTCGAGCGAGAGCGCTCGCTGGCGGGGACGAGCGCCGTCGTCCTTGGTGCCGGGGGCACCGCACGTTCGGTCGTGTGGGGGCTGATCGAACGGGGGGCAGTGGTTCGGGTATTGAACCGAACTGTGGCACGGGCCGAGGCACTCGCACGGGAACTGGGCGCCGATGGGGCCGGTTCCCTAGATTCGCTCGCCAGCACTTCGTACGACGTTCTGGTGAACGCAACGTCGGTGGGCATGGACGGAGACGTTTCACCGGTTTCAGCGGCCGCGATCCGGCCTCAATCGGTGGTTCTGGACGCAGTCTACTCGCCGGAGCGAACGCGTCTACTCCGCGACGCTCATGCGCGGGGAGCGCGCGTCATATCTGGCCGCTGGATGCTGATTCATCAGGCGGTAGCGCAGCTGGAGGCGTGGGTAGGACCCATCGACAAGAAGCTGGCTGCAAGCGTAATGGCGAACGCTTTCGGGTCTCAGCCCGCGTAGCCCCACTTCTGCTTATTCGACGCGATCTGCTCTGGCGACGGCTTTTCCTTCTCTTCTATTTCCGGCACCGAGAAATCGTCCTTGGCGTCGACACACTTTGCGTTGAGCGCGGTGTCCTCCCGAAAGATCTCGGGAACCTGCTCGTCTTCGAAGATCGCCTCCCACGGGCACTCAGGCTCGCAGACGCCGCAATTGATGCACTCTTCGGGATCGATATAGAGCTGGTTGGGAAACGTCCCGGCGTCATCTCCGTTGTACCCGTAGATGCAATCGACGGGGCAGACTTCCACGCACGACTGATCGACGCAGTCCCGGCACAGTTTCGTGATCACCCAGGTCATTCATTCCCTTCCAGAGTGAAGTGTTCCTCAAGGCTTACGAATGCACTCGACCCGACTCGTTAGCCTTGGCCCTGACATCGCGTGCGCTGCTACTTGAGCTTGGTCTCTTTGTAGACGACGTGCCGTCGGACGACCGGGTCGTACTTCTTCAGCTCGATCTTGCCGGGGGTATTCTGCTTGTTCTTCACCGTGGTGTAGAAGTGTCCCGTTCCGGCGGACGACTCCAGTTTGATCTTCTCGCGCTTGCCCTTCTTCGCCATCGAGATCCTCTACTTTCGCGCCGGCTCGGGAACCTGAGCGCCGCTCTTCGTGAACACGCGCACGGGCCGACCATCAACGTCGCGCCGATTTCGGATTCGGCTCGGTCCGCCTGTCCCGGGATCAACGAGCATCACGTTCGAGTGATGTATATACCCCTCGCGTTCGAGAATCCCGCCTCCACGGGCCGCCTTGCGCCCAGGCTTCAGGTGCAGTTTCTGCATGTGAACTTTGTCCACACGCACCCGGTCCTTGCCGACGGCGATCACCCTGCCCTGCTTGCCGCGGTATTTGCCGGAGATGACCTGCACGGTATCACCGACACGAAGGATGCGAGCCATTCGGGGTCCTCCAACGAGGCGCATAGGAGTGCGCCAGCCTTCCCCTCGCGTCAAGCCCCCCCCCGCGGGAAATATTCCCCACTGCTGGCCGCCGCTCTCGCGCGAAGCGATATTCTCGCTCGTGCGCCGCCTCGTCTTCACGGCCGTCGCGACTGTGCTGCTCGTTGGGGCAGGCATATTCGCGTGCGCGCTGCTGCCAGAGCGCTACACCGTCAACGCCCCGATCGTGAATCAGATGTTCGGCTGGTTCGGTAGGGACGCGCCCCCTCAAAATCTCTTCGGGTCTCGAATCCGCGTAGCAGATGAATTCACGATCGGTCTGTTCGCAGAAGGACTTCCAAGCGTTCGCTTTCTGCGTCCACTTCCCGGCGGTGCGGTGCTCGCCAGTACACCTCGCGATGGCAAGATCTGGCGCTTATCGCGGGACGCCGACGGCGATGGTCTCTCAGATGCCGCCATACCGCTCCTCGAGAACCTGAATCGACCCCACGGCCTCGATCTACACGCGGGCTGGCTTTACGTAGCCGAGGGTGACGGGATCGGGCGTGTGCGCATCGATGCGGATACCGGAGAGCTACAAGGCTCTTATGAGCGCGTCGTTGACGATCTCCCGTCGGGTGGCAATCACTGGACTCGCACCGTGCGATTCGGGCCGGATGGGTTGATGTACGTTTCCGTCGGCTCGAGCTGCAACGTGTGCTTGGAGAAGGACGAACGCCGCGCAGCATTACTCCGTTTCGAACCCGATGGCCGGAATGCGGAGATCATCGCTACGGGTCTTCGCAATTCCGTTGGGTTCGACTGGCAGCCGGGAACTGGTGTTCTCTATGCCACTGACAATGGCCGAGATCTGCTAGGCGATGACTTTCCGCCCTGCGAACTCAACCACTTGGAGATTGGAGCATTCTACGGTTGGCCAGTTGCCAACGGCGACCGCATACCCGATCCCGATTTTGGCGCTGGACAAGGGGAAAGGATTCGGGCATCGCTTCCTCCTGCTCACCTTTTCGGTGCGCATACTGCGCCCCTCGGGATGGTGTTCCTGAACCACCCCGAGCTACCTAACGAGTGGCGCGGCGCGGCGCTTGTTGCGTTGCACGGGTCGTGGAACCGGACCAAGAAAAACGGCTACAAAGTTGTCTCGCTCCACTGGGGTGCCGATGGCGCGATCGTCGAGCGCGATTTCGCGGTGGGATTCGAGCATGACGAGGATGTGATCGGGCGCCCTGTGGACGTTGCGGAGGGTACCGATGGGACGATCTACGTGTCCGATGACTACGCTAGCGCCGTGTACTGGGTGAAGCGCGGCCTCTCGACGCGAGCATACCGCTGATCACTCCGCCCGTGTTCCAGGGACGTCATTCTTTGGACTCTTGCGCATCTCCCTCATATCTGAGTGAGCCATGCCGCCACCCTCGCGGAACCACCTCGTTCCGACCGCAGGCGACACTCCGGCGACCACCCCGGCGTCCTCGCTCGCCAACCCTCGGGCGACCGCCTCCCAGAACCGCTGCCGATGCTCGCGCCGCCCCACCGGCGGCCGACCCAGTGAACCCATCGGGGCACGTCGCGCACGATCGGCTCGTCGATACTTGTTTGCTCCCATCGCAACTCCTCACTCTCGAGGTGTTGCGACGGCTCCTTGAACCCAAGCAGTACGTGTCGATCCGGTACTCGGCGCGGCT
>CAZPNB010000436.1:0-2998 GCA_964587305.1 uncultured Spirochaetales bacterium
GCCCACGGGCACGATCGCATTCATGATGGACTGCGACACCACGGGCGTCGAGCCCGACCTCTCGCTGGTCAAATACAAGAAGCTGGTGGGGGGAGGCCTGCTCAAGCTCGTGAACGGCACCGTGCCGATGGCGCTGCGAAAGCTCGGCTACTCCGAGCAGCAGGTCGTGCGCATCGTCGAGTGGGTCGACGAGCACGAGACGATCGAAGGCGCTCCGGATCTGGAGATCCGGCATCTGCCGGTGTTCGACTGTGCGTTCCGGGCGCCCAACGGCGTGCGCAGCATCCAGTCGATGGGCCACGTGCGCATGATGGGCGCCGTCCAGCCGTTCCTCTCCGGTGCGATCAGCAAGACCGTGAACCTCCCCGACGACGCGACGGTCGACGACATCGTGCATGCCTACACGGAGGGGTGGCGCCTCGGGCTCAAAGCGCTGGCCGTCTACCGCGACGGCAGCAAGCGCACCCAGCCTCTCAACGCCGGGAAGGAGGGGTCGAGATCCCGGGCGGCCGAGACCGCCGCGCGCCCGATCCGCCGCAAGCTCCCGGACGAGCGCCAAGCGCGCACCCACAAGTTCTCGATCGCGGGGCACGAGGGCTATCTGACGGTCGGTCTCTACGACGACGGCCAGCCGGGCGAGATCTTCCTGCGCATGGCGAAGGAAGGCAGCACGGTCTCGGGGCTGATGGACACGATCGCCACCATGACTTCGATCGCACTCCAGTACGGCGTGCCGCTCAAGGCACTGGTAGACAAGTTCAGCCACACCCGCTTCGAACCGGCCGGCTTCACGAACAATCGGGAGATCCCGATCGCGAAGTCGGTCATGGACTACGTGTTCCGCTTCCTCGGCAATCGCTTCCTGCACGAACCGGAGATCGCCGACGAGCAGGAGACCTCGCCCGAGGACGCAGGGCTGCCGGTGCTCGAGCCCCGAGTATCCGCCGTCGCAGGCGGCTCCGGACTCGACCCGATTCCGTACCGCATCGTCAACCAAGCGGACGCGCCGAGCTGCAGCGATTGCGGTTCGATCATGTTCCGCAGCGGCGCCTGCTACAAGTGCCCGAATTGTGGGGGTACGAGCGGCTGCAGCTAGAGGTCGATCCAAGGCCGAACGTCCGCGCTCGAGCGGACGGGTCTGGGTCGAAGTTCCCAGGCGTCTCGAACAAGGGGGGTGAGAGGCGCCGAGGGCGCGGGGGCGGAGTGCTTTGGCGCCCGCTCCCGCGCTCCTTCGTTCCTACTTCGCTCGGCAATTCCGTTCGATCTCCGCTCGGCTTCGCCCCGCTGCGCGCCGGACGGCTTGCACTCGCTGCGCGAGCCCTGCGTGTGCTCGAGGCGTTCTACTACTCTCGGCTTCGCGGAGGACCCTATGCGCATGACAATTTCTCGACGCTTCGTGGCTTCGGCTCTCGCATGGGTCCTCTCCACGTGCTCGCTGGGTTGCATCACGATCAACCTCCCGAGCGGTCAGATCGAGCCTCTCGTGGAGACCGTCCTCGATGGTGAGGGCGATGCGAAGGTGTTGATCCTCGAAGTCGATGGCGTGATCACCGAGACCTCGGAAGTGGCGGATTTCTTCGGAACGGTCAGTGAGGGGATGGTGAGCCGACTGCGCGAAGAGCTCGACCTCGCTCGCTCTGACGAGCAGATCAAGGCTCTGGTGCTGCGAATCAACAGCCCGGGCGGCACCGTCACTGGAAGCGACCTGCTCTACGACGAGATCCAACGCTTCAAGGAGCAGCGCAAGGTCCCCGTCGTCGCCCAGCTGATGGGAACTGCCGCGTCGGGCGGCTATTACGTAGCGCTCGCGGCCGACGAGATCCGCGCCCAGCGCACCACGGTAACCGGCTCGATCGGCGTCATCTTCTCGGCGTTCAACGTGGCCGGATTGATGCAGAAGATCGGCGTCGAGGATCAGACCATCACCAGCGGTGCTTTCAAGGACGCGGGCTCGATCCTGCGCCGAATGCGCCCCGAGGAGCGTGCGCAGCTCCAATCGGTGATCGACGATCTCTATCAGCGCTTCGTCGAGGTGGTCCAGGCGGGCCGGAGGAAGCTCTCGGCCGAGCAGATCCGTGAGCTCGCGGATGGCAGGATCTTCAGCGCAAGTCAGGCGCTGGAGCGGGGCCTTGTGGACGAGATCAGCTCTCTGGACGACTCGCTGCGCAGGGCGCGCGACCTCGCCGGTCTCCGCTCGGCGCGGGCGATCACCTATCATCGTCCACGCGAGTACGCGAACAACTACTACACGCGTTCACCGCAGCACCGCGACGCGCTGGTCGACCTGTGGCCGGACGGTCTGCCCGTGCAAGGCCCCGCCTTCCTGTACCTGTGGGCTCCGGGTCTCGGGCTCCCGTAGACCCGACAGCTACATCTGCGTGTAGTCGGGACCCTCGCCACCCTCGGGCGGCGTCCACGTAATGACCTGGTAGGGGTCCGCGATCTCGCAGGTCTTGCAGTGGACACAGTTCTCGTGGTGGATGAAGAGCTTCTGCTTCCCCGGGCGTTCGGGGTCGTCGATCATCTCGTAGACCGCCGCTGGGCAGAACGATTCACAGGGATTGCCGTACTCCTCGGCGCAGACGTCGCGGCAGAGATCGGTGTCGGCCACGACCAGGTGCGAGGGCTGATCCACCTCGTGCGCTGCGCCGCTGAAGCCGACCAGGTGCTCTTTCGTGAAGGTCAGAACGCCGTCGAAGGAGAACGCTTCGCGCTTGCGCCCGTGCACCGGAAGCTCCGCGAGCCGCTTCATGTGCCGGTGCCCGGCTTCGGTCTTCATCTCGTCCTGGATGCCGCGACCGCCGGTGATCATGCGGATCGGCTCGTTGAGCATGAAGAAGGCCACTCCCCGCTCCGTCGAGGCACCGAAGTTGCGGGCCTGGTAGTGCTCGTCGTAGGCCCAGCTCCTGCGATAGCGCTCGGTATACCCGCCGAGCGTCTTGGCGGTGAAGTCCTGGGCCGCGAGCGCGTCGACGATCGCCTCCGCGGCGAGCATCCC
>CAZPNB010000437.1:0-9508 GCA_964587305.1 uncultured Spirochaetales bacterium
GCCGGCGACCCGGCCGTCGGGCGAGATCTCGAGCTGGTGGCAGAGCAGGGTGGGCCAGTCGAGCTGCCGCATCAGCGGGTGGGCGAACTCGTAGAAGGTGTCCGAGAGGATCACCACCTGGAAGCGCTCGCGCAGCCGGTCGAGGAACGCGCGCGCCCCCGGGAGCGGCGCGAGCCCGGCGATCACCGCCTGGAGGTCCGGGAGGCCCTTGCCGTGGTGCTCGAGGATCGCGATGCGCTTCTTCATCAGCGCATCGTAGTCGGGCTCGTCCCGAGTCGTGATCCTCAGCTCGCTGATTCCGGTCCGCTCGGCGACGTTGATCCAGATCTCGGGCACCAGCACGCCTTCGAGGTCCAGGCAGGCGATCAACAAAGGCCGCTCCTCCGCGGCGCACGGCCGCGCGGCCTTTCTAGCAGATCCGAGCCGCGCGCTCCCCCGGGCGATTCCATAGCCCGTTCGTGATGGCACTCGTCGCGTTGGTCAGACAGAGCCTCGACCTGGCGGCTACCTGATACGACTCTTCCAGTACCCGGGTTTTCGCCTGTCATGCGCGACGGCAAGAATTCGGAGTGTGTCAGGGGTCTCGAGATAGACGACGTGATACGGGAAGCGATTCACAGCGAATCGCCTGACGGGCAAATCGCCGGGTACGCGAGGTACCGATACCCCAGCGCGAGGGAAATCGACAATCCGGCGAAGAGCGACGTCGACGGCATCGAGGAATGCGACACCAATGCCTACTCGACGGCTTTCGTACCAACGTCCTGCCTGCCGGTACTCGGCGTCGGCCTCGTCTTCAAAGCTAACACTCGCGATCACCGCTTGCGCAATTCAGCCTCGGCGCGGGCGCGAACGTCCTCCCACGGAATGCCCCGTGACTGGCCGGCGATGACTCGGCGTGCGCGTTTCTCAATTTCGGCTGCCCAGGCAGCCTCCACTTCGGCGGCGTCTTCGGCGCCAGCGTCGTCCAAGCTGGCCAAGAGTTCAGCCGCGACATCAGCGCGTTCATCGATCGGCAGTGTCAACGCTTCACGAAGAAGTTTTTGCGCTCGAGAGGTCATACAACCATTCTAGGCCCGCCCGTGCAGCTCAACAAGCTGCACCTGTCGGCGGCCACGGGCTTCATGCGACTCAACTCGAGCTGCCGCATCAGCGGCGCGGCGAACTCGTAGAAGGTGTCCGAGAGGATTACCACCTGGTAGGGGACCATGCGATTCCGCGAGACGACGAACGCGGCGCCGCAACGCGGTGTCGCTCTCGGTGATCCGGGCCGCGTCGCCAGCGGGTGCGGTCGGCTGGAGAGCGCGATCCGCAGATGCGTTAGTTATTCGTTAGTTCATCTTGATTCGCTCGAAAACAGAGCTAGAATCAAGATCGTGCGCGGCGCATCGAGACAATTGGCTCTAGAGTTCCGGACTCACGGTGGGTCACGGCCGGGCGCCGGACGCAAGGCGGCGTCGGCGCGGCCCCCGGTTCACCACGTTCGGCGGCCGCCTGTTCCGTTGGGCTGCCCGTCGCACGTAACGCTGCGCGTGCGGCGCGACGTCCCCTCGCTGCGGAACCGTCGATTCATCGGCGAATTTCGCACCAGCATCCGGAGGGCGTGTGAGCGCGGGGAGTTCCGCGTCTGCCACTACTCGATCCAGCGCGATCACCTGCACCTGGTCGTGGAATCGGTAGGGAAGGAGGCCTTGGGGCGAGGGATGAAGTCGATCGCCGCGCGAGTGGCGCGGGCCGTCAACCGGGTGTTCGGACGGAGGGGGCGGGTGCTCTTTGGGCGCTACCACCTGCACGTGCTCGAGTCGCCGCGCGAGGTGCGCCATGCGGTCGCCTACGTGCTGTTGAACGCGCGCAAGCACTGGCGGCAACGGACGGGGTCTCCGCCACCCGTCCGGCTCGACGTCGCGTCGTCCGGCGCGTGGTTCGACGGGTGGAAGCGGTCGCCACCGGCGACCGAGGAGGATCGATCACCCCCGGCCGTCGCGCAGCCCCGCGGTTGGCTCTTGAGGGAGGGATGGCGTCGCCACGGGCTCGTCGATCCGGCAGAGACTCCGGGAGCGGCGCGTCGACGACAGGGCGGCGGTCGACGGCAGCATGGCCCGTTCGCCAATCCCGGGACGAACGCCAAGGAGGGGCGGAGCAGCAGCGCGGCGAAATCCGACGGTCGCGCAGCACCGCTTCTCCGCAGGTATCCCCCCGCGCCGCGTTCGCCAATCCCGCTTTCGCTTCCCCAGCCGTCCCCAGCTCACCACCCGCTACACTGCGCTCGCCGCAGGATTTCATCCGCTCGCGTCGCCGCAAGCGCAGGCGATCCCCGCAGACGCAGTGTTGAGCGCTGGTGAAGACCTGTTAGGCGGCGTGAGATGAGTGCAGCATCCGAGCGCAACAAGGCGCTGGTTCGGGGTTTGACAGAGCACTTGATGGAGCGCAAGAAGCTATTGATCGCTCTTGTACTCGTTTCCTGTGGGTGGATGATCGAACGCCAAGCCCCCGAAACAAGAGAGTTCGTAGAGGGAGTCGTCCCGATTGGTCTTGCCGAGCTTTCGGCGCAAATCCGCGATGGTGTGTTGGGCGAGAAAGATGTGGACGGATCTACCGTCCACCTTCCAGGCAAGGCGGTCGACTTTCCATACCGGGAGTACAGATCATTTTCCGTCGCTGATTGGGCTCCGCACGAGAATACTTGGCCGCCTCTTGGTAGTCTCATTAAGGATGACCCCGCAATGGACCGATACCTTCGTCTTCCTCCCGAGGCGAGAAAGGACGATATCCTCCTCCAGGGCGGAGGGGTTTCCGAGTGGTATTCCGAATACACCGCATTTGGAAAGCTGCTGCCGTTTTACTGCGACTTCATCATCCATCTACAGGAAGACGGTCCCGGGCAAACCAGAGTCGAAGTCCTGGAGTACAACCCCCGGGTAAAATTTGGGAAGAGGTTCGTTATTGGGCACGGGGGACCTGCATTCGTAACGGACGCCAAGCTTGTCTCCCCGACCACGAAAGATCGGGTAGAAATGCTGGAACGAATTCGAACGCTCAAGCGGCCTCCGGTCCCCTGATTCCACCGGCCGCCCACTCTCAGTCCACGACACGCGCCTCTACCTCGCCATGCGCGCCGCTCAACACGTATGAGTCCCCCCGCTGTCAAGGGGTAGACGAATCCCGAGCGGCCGTTCGATGCGGTCCGCTGGACGGACCTGCGATCTGGCGATCCGATTGAGTTCCGGTCCGACGTCGCCCGCGGTCAGGGCTCGAGGATCGGGTGCAGGTTCTGCGCGGGAAGCGTCTCGCGCAGCTTCTTCAGCGCTCGCGCCTCGAGCTGCCGGACGCGCTCCCGCGACAGGCCCAGCGACTGGCCGATCTGCTCGAGGGTGTGCTCCTCCTCGCCGCCCAGGCCGTAGCGCAGGCGCAGGATCAGCTGCTCTCGCGATGTCAGCGCGCCGATCAAGTAGCCGACCCCCGAACGCATCCGCTCACCGTCGAGTCCGTTGTCGGGCATCGCTGAGGTGGGATCCGCGACGAAGTCCTCGAGCCGCTTCTCGGTGCCCGCGACCGACGACTCCAGCGAGATCGCCTCGCGCGACAGCAGGTCGAGTGCCTCGAGCGAGCCGGCGTCGGTGCCGAGCTCCGGAGCGAGCTCGGCGGGCGTCGGCTCGCGGCCCAGCTTTCCGGTCAGCTCCGCACGCACGCGCTGGCTGCGCTGCAGCCGGTCGTGCACGTGTGAAGGCAGACGGATCGTGCGCGAGTGATTCTGGATCGCGCGCACGAGCGCCTGGCGGATCCACCAGACGGCGTACGTCGAGAACTTGAAGCCGCGCCGGTGGTCGAACTTCTCGACCGCCCGGATCAGACCGAGGTTGCCCTCCTGGATCAGATCGGGAAACGACAGGCCCAGGTTGCGGTAGTCCTTCGCGATCGCCACCACGAGCTTCAGGTTGTGCTCGATGAAGCGGTTCTTTTCCAGGCTCATTCGCTCGTGCGCGTTCTCGACGTCCGCGACGCGGTCGAGGAGCTGTGCCCTCACCATCTCCGCCTCGGTCTCGAGGTCGCGGAAGCGCTTCGTACCCCGACGAGCCCGCTTCATATCGCCCGACAGATCGAGGACCCGCTGCCGCATCTCCGCGAGCACGGCGAGCGAGAGCTGTGCCGCCTTCATCTCGCGCGCGACGCGCGCATCGACCTTCGACAGCTCCTTGGCGTTGTTCGAGTCGCGCGCCTTGTCGCGCTGGAGCAGCAGCGTGCGCAGCCGCTTCACCGCGCGCTCGACACGCGCAGCGATCTCGCCGGTCTCCTCGTCTCCCACGGACTCGGACAGCTTGGCTCCGGTGTGCGAGAGCGCGCGCAGCTCGTCCCAGCGCGCGACGACGTGACGAGCGCAGATCGGGATCGAGTACAGCGCGTCGCGCAGATCCTGCGTCGCAGCCTCGAGCTCCTTGGCGAGGAGCACTTCCTCCTCGCGGCGCAGCGTGCGGGTGCCGCCGATCTCCTGGAAGTACGACTCCAGCGGCCGGCGCTCCCGACCGGGATCCAGATCCTCGGCCGGTGCCGCACGAGTGGCGCCCGTGGCCTGCTGGGCTTCATCTGCAGACTTGCTCTTTTGTTCCACCTTCACGACGAATTCCTCGACCCCCCGGTGCGACTCCGCACCCATTTGTCGGATACCGCCCGGAGTGATCTCGTTTCAAGCGTTTCGTTCAACATTTTCCGGCGGCCCCCGCGCGATGCTCCAGAATGCTCTGGCACCGCGGGCGAGCCGTCGGCCGGTGGGCGCAACAGGTAGGGAGATGGGGCAGTACGACGTCCGGCCGGACGGCGGTGTGTGTGATCGGAATGGAGGGGGGGCAACGCAGACTCGAACAGCCGTGGATCTTGCGGGATCGAGTTTCCAAAGTCCAGCAGTTTATAGAGCTTGGACCCTCGATTGCGCGGAAGTATGCGGCGCGCGGGCGCCGATCGGATCGTGGTAGGAACGCAACAGCGGTATCGGCGGATTGCCGCGCGTTCCCGAGCAAGAAGCCTCGATAATTTCCAAAAACGGTGCGGAATCCAGCCGAAACGCCCCTCGGGGATGACAGTTGGGCGGGGTCGCCCCCTCGCGTCGGCCTCCTCGCCGCCGCCGTCGATCCGTCGAGCGCCGCCTGCACTCGATGCGGCGATGTGCGCCCACCCTCGCGTCCGGCAACACTCGGCCGGGATGACCGGCGAACGCCAGGAGTGGGCCGGAGAGCCCTTCACGGAGAAAGCCTTCTATCTGGCCGATTTCCGCGAGCGGACGCTCGCGATCGCCTGCGCTGCGGACGCGCTCCCCGACCCCGCGCCCGTGCGACTCGTGTTCGCCGAGCTCGGGGCGAATCGGACACGGATCCTGCTGCTCACCACGGACGGCTCGCTGGCCCGCCAGCTCGACGCCGAGGTCGTCGCGGTATCGCCCGGGCGCGCGATCGGCGCCGTGTGGCGAGCGCTCCGCTCGGCTCCGCGCGTCGCGCTGCTGCTCGAGCCCGGTGACTCGTTCCACGCCGCGTGTCGGGCGCTCGCCGTCAGCCTGCGGGTTTCGAAGCTGATCTTCCTCGACGCGCCTGGGGCGCTCGTGCGCGGCGACGGGTCGCGGCTGTCGTTCGTCGATCAGATGGAGCTCGAGGCCCTGCTCGAGGCTCCGATCGGCAACGCGTCGCGGCGAGTGCCGCTGTTGCGCGAGATCGAGGCGGCGCTGCGCGGCGGGGTTTCCGCGGTCAATCTCTGCACCGCCGAAGGGCTGGACGAGGAGCTCTTCAGCTACGCCGGCTCGGGGACGCTGTTCAGTGTCGGCCGCTACGTCGACGTCCGGCCGCTCGGAATCGACGATTTCGGCGCCGCGAATGATCTCGTCACTCGCGGAATCGCCGAGGGGTACCTCGCCTCGCGCAGCGAGGCGGATCTCGATCGGGTCTTTGCCAACGGCTTCGGCGCGTTCGTCGAGCGACGCCACCTGGCGGGGATCGGAGCGCTGATCCCCCACGCCGAATCGGGCACCGGTGAGATCGCATCGCTCTACACGCTGACGCGTTTCCTCGGCGAGGGGATCGGAGGTCATCTCGTCGCCGCGCTGTGCCAGGTGGCCCGCGAGCGCGGCGACGCGTGTGTCTTCGCGTGCACCACTGCCCCGCGCGTCGCCGGCTTCTTCGAGCGCCACGGCTTCCGCCGCGTCCGTCCCGAGGACATCCCCGCCGAAAAGTGGCGCGACTACGATTCGTCGCGGCGCCCGCGCGTGCTGTGCCTGCGCCTCGACTTCAGGTGAAGAGGTGCAGGGGGACGGCGGTCGCCGCCCCCCTGCCAGACAGCCGGAGAGTGGTCTGTAAGCCGGGTTCTGTCTCGGCGCCACGTCACCGCGACACCGATGGGGATCATTCGTCTAGGCGCCGCATTGCTGCGGCGCTCGAGCACTCTGACCCGCGCACTGGCACTCCGGAGAGTGCTTCGGGCGAGCCGCCCTCGACAGCGCGCCTATTCGAGCTTGCTCCGGGAGGGGCTTGCCCCGCCGCCGGTCACCCGGCCGTCGCGCGTGGGCTCTTACCCCACGATTTCAACCTTGCCTGTGCCTCCCCGCGCGCCGTCTCTCACAACGTCGTGCGGATCTGCGGCCATCGGCGGTGTGGTTTCTGTTGCGCTTTCCCTCGGGTCACCCCGGGTCGCCGTTAGCGACCTCCCTGCTCTATGGAGCCCGGACTTTCCTCCCGCGAACGGTTGCGTGTTCGCCGGCGATCCCCCGACCACCTCCGGCGCGCTCCATCCTACCGGTCGTCGCTGGCGAGCGCTCTCGTCCGTAATATTGTGCCGATATGACTCATAGTATCTATTGCATACCGATTTCGTATCCGATAAATATCGATCTGGCCATGCAGTCGATCACCAGCACCTCGGCTCCCGGCGTCCCGAAGCCCGACGAAATCTTCGACCCGGTCGGACGCGGCCTCGACGTGATCGGGGACCGGTGGACGCTGGTGCTGGTGCGGCACCTGCTGGGAGCGCATCGCGGCTTTCAGGAGCTGCGCAAGCGAACCGGAATCGCGCCGCGCGTCCTCTCGAGCCGACTGCGTCAGCTCGCCGCCGACGGCTTCGTCGAGACCGTCGCGGACGGCTCCCGTTCGCTCTACGCGCTGACGACCCAGGGCCGGTCGCTCGCGCCGATCATAAATGCGATCGGCCGCTGGTGGATCTGCCACGGCCTGCGCGACCTCGACATCGACGCGACGCGCTTCAACCGGACCTCCGCGCAGTCCGTGATCGAGTCGCTGCCGTTCATGGTGCGCGAGGAGCGCTCGGCGGGCATCGATCTCACATTCGAGCTGCGCCTCCGCGGCGAAGGCGGCGGCGTCTGGACCGTGCAGGTGCGGGACGGCGTCTGCGACGTGCGGTCAGGCTTCTCGCAGCGCGCCGACATCCGCTACACGGCGGACGCCCAGATCTGGTGCGGTGTCGCGCTCGGGCTGATCGACGCGCGCGATCTGTACAAACGTGGCCTGCTCCTCAAGGAGGGCGGCCACGAGGCGATGGACCACTACTTCCACCAGGTCGCGCCCGAGGGCCGGGCGCGGCCGGTCGACCAGGTACTTCCCCAGCACTCACTGGAAAGGAGTGACTCGTGATCTCGTTTCAACCGACGGAAGAGCAGGAGCTGGCGCGCGACGCGCTGCACGAATTCGCCGAGCAGGCGGTCCGCCCGATCGCGCGCGAATGCGACGAGGCGTCCCAGGTGCCCGGGAGCTTCCTCGAAGCGACCTGGCAGCTCGGTCTGGTGTCCACCGCGATCCCCGAAGCGCATGGCGGCGCCGGCGAGGCGCGCTCGCCGCTGACGAACGCAATCGTCGCCGAGGAGCTCGCCTGGGGCGACGCGGCGCTCGCGGTTGCGGCGCTCGCGCCCGCTGCGTTCGCGAACGCGGTGCTCGACCAGGGCACCGCTGCCCAGCAGCGGGAGTTGTTGCCTCTGTTCTGCGGCGAGCGCTTCCACGCGGCATCGCTGGCGTGGATCGAGCCCGGTCCGGCCTTCGAGCCGCTATTGCCGCGGACGCTCGCCGAGCCAAAGGGCCACGGCTTCGTGATCTCCGGCGCCAAGAGCTTCGTCCCGTTCGGCGACCGCGCGAGCCACTTCCTCGTGGTGTGCCGCAACAACGGCGGGCACGACGCGTTCATCGTACCGCGCGATGCCGCGGGTCTCTCGATCTCCGAGACGGAGAAGCACCTCGGTCTGCGCGCGCTGCCGACTGCGACACTCGAGCTCGAGCGCGTCGAGCTGCCCGCCGCGGCGCGGCTCGGCGGCGAATCCGGCTGCGACGTGCGCCGCCTGCTGAATCACTCGCGCGCCGCGCTGGCGGCGGTCATGACGGGTCTCTCGCGAGCGGTGATCGAGTACGCGATCCCCTACGCGAAGGACCGCCAGGCGTTCGACCAGGCGATCGCGCAGAAGCAGGGCATCGCGTTCAAACTCGCCGAGATGCACATCGAGACCGAGGCGATGCGCTGGCTCACCTGGAAGGCCGCGAGCCAGCTCGAGCAGGGCCGCGACGCGCTCCGCTCGTCTCATCACGCGCGCGCCTACGCCGCCGACCAGTGCATGTGGGTCGCCGACGAAGGCGTGCAGGTGCTCGGCGGACACGGCTTCATCCGCGAGCACCCGGTCGAGATGTGGTACCGCAACGCCCGCACCCTCGGCGTGCTCGAAGGCACGCTCGCTCTCTGATCCAACCAACCCACCAACCCAACCCATTCATCCGATTGCGCAGCGCGGCGGATGGAGGACGACGAACATGATCGACTTCAGTCTCACCGAAAAGGACCAGCAGCTCCTCGACCAGGTGCGCGCCGAGGCGCTCGTGTGCCGCAAGTACGCCCGCTACTACGACGAGAACGAGGGCGAGTTCATCCCCGACGTGTTCCCGGAGGCGGATGACTTCCCGAGCGTCTACGCGCATCTCGCGGGCCGCACCGAGAACGACACCAGTATGTCGGTCGTGAGCATGCTGCTCTCCGCCGGTCAGACCTGGGGCGACTACTCGGTGCGCCTGCGGCGCGCGAAGGGCGGCCTCGGCAACGCGGCGCTACGCGCCTCGGGCACCCCCGAGCAGTGCGAGAAGTGGAAGGGCCTCACTCTGGCGATGGCGATCACCGAGCCGGGCTGCGGCTCCGATCCGTCGAAGGTGCAGACCAGCGCGGTGCTCGACGGCGACGAGTGGGTGATCAACGGCGAGAAGATCTTCGTAACCACCGGCTGCAAGGCCGAGGGCGTAGTCGTCTGGGCGACGCTCGACCGGTCGGCAGGGCGCGCCGGCATCAAGTCGTTCCTGATCGAGAAGGGCACCCCCGGCTTCGTCGTGGCGCACAAGGAGAAGAAGCTCGGCATCCGCGCCGATGACACCGCGGCCTACGTGTTCAAGGACTGCCGGATTCCGCGCGCAAACCTGCTCGGCGGCGACGAGTCGATCTCGAAGCAGAGCTCGGGCGGATTCAAGGGTGTGCTCAAGACCTTCAACATGAC
>CAZPNB010000438.1:0-4124 GCA_964587305.1 uncultured Spirochaetales bacterium
CGCTTCACGTCTTCGCGAAAGCGCGGCCCACCCTTCGGGCAGGGCAGCACCAGCGCGTCGAGATCCAGTTGTGTCAGCGCCTCGCGCACCTTGCGGCAGAACGGACACGCTTCGAACTCGTAGAGCTCGAGCAGCCGCGCCGGCCGCCTGCCGAGGACACCGACGCGGGCTCCACTTCCCAGGCGGCCAATGGTGGTGAGCACGGACGTGGTGACGTCGACGGGTCGGAACATTCGGGTCGCCTCTGGCGTTCGGGTGCTTCGCAGCGGACGCTAGCGCAGCACCGAAGAACCCTTCGACGGACACCGCCGATCCGTGCGATGCTTTTCGGCTCGAGAGAACGGCGGAGAAACCGGATGGCCAGCACACCCCTCGACCGCTTCCGGCTCGACGGCAAGACCGTCGCGATCACGGGCGCGTCCTCTGGCATCGGGCACCACTTCGCCGGCGTCCTCGCATCGGCGGGCGCTCGCGTGGTGCTCGGGGCGCGGCGCGTGGAGAAGATCGACGCGCGCGTGGACGAGCTCCGGGCCGCCGGCGCGCGGGCCCTGGGTGTTGCGCTGGACGTGCGCGACGCCGCGAGCCTGGCGCGCTTCCTCGATGCGGGCTGGGACGAGTTCGGCTCGCTCGACGTGCTCGTGAACAACGCGGGCGTGGAACCCGGTGCCAAGACCTATGCGACGATCGACGAAGAAGACTGGGATGCCGTCCTCGACACCAATCTCAAGAGCGCATGGCTCGGCTCGAAGCTCTACACCGAGCGGGTCGTCGCGCGCGGCCAGCCGGGCGGCAACATCGTGAACATCGCGTCGATCACGGCCTTCCGGACGATCAAGGGTCAGTTTCCCTACGCGGTCTCCAAGGCGGGTCTCATCAAGGCCACCGAAGTGATGGCGCTCGAGGCCGCCAGGTTCGGGATCCGCGTCAACGCGCTGGCACCCGGCTACATCCTGACCGACGTGAGCCGCGTATTGCTCGAAAGTCCGAAGTCCTCCGCGTTCGAAAAGCGGATCCCGCAGCGCCGCTACGGCCAGTTCGAGGATCTCGACGGACCCCTATTGCTGCTCGCCTCGGACGCGTCGACCTACATGACGGGCTCCACGATCGTGGTCGACGGCGGACACCTCTGCGCAGAGCTCTGACGCGCCGTCAGGCCGGCGCGACGCCGCCCGACCGGGTGCGCTCGAGGTAGCGCACGACGTACTTCCCGAGCACATCGGCCTCCAGGTTGACGCGGTCGCCCGCTCGGCGGTCGCCGAGATTCGTCTCGGCGAGCGTGTGTGGGATCAGCGCGACGTCGAAGCCGTCGTCCGACACGCCGACCACGGTCAGCGAGACCCCATCGATTGCGACCGAGCCCTTCTCCACCAGGAAGCGCGCGATCTCCGGACCGCACTGCACGCGAAGGCGCACGTCATCGCCGTTGCGGTCGAGCGCGCCGACGCTTCCGGTTCCATCGACGTGGCCCTGCACGATGTGGCCGTCGAGGCGCCCGTCGGCGCGCATCGCCCGCTCGAGATTGACGCGGGCGCCCACCCGCTGGTCGCCGAGCGACGTGCGCTCCAGCGTCTCACACACCGCGTCGAACGACAGGCGTCCCGCCTCGATCTTGGTGACGGTCAGGCAGCTTCCGTTCACTGCGACGCTGTCACCGACGCGGACCCCGGCAGTGACGGAAGGTGCTTCGATCACGACACCGACCCGCTGCCCGCGTGTCTCGAGCCCGGCCACGGTGCCCACCGCCTCGATGATACCGGTGAACACGCTACTTCCTGAACCGCCGCTCGATCTCGCGGTGCATGCGCTCGCGCACCGCCGCGTACGAAGCCGGCAGCTCGATCGGCGGGTTCGGCAGCTGCGACGCGATGCCGTCGAGCTGCATCTCGTGATACTTCACCTTGAAATCGACGAACTTGAGACCGTGCGCGGTGGAGATCGCGACGACGCGGTCGCTCTTTCGGATCACGCCGCGCGCCACCAGCTTCTCGGTTGCGGCCAGTGCGACGCCGGTGTGCGGGCAGTTGAACAGGCCGGTGCGATCCGCGCGCGCACACGACTCGGCGATCTCGATCTCGCTCGCCTGCTCCACGATGCCGCCATAACGCTTCAGCGCGTCAATCGCCTTCTCGGCCGACACCGGGTTTCCGATCTGGATCGCATTGGCGAGCGTCGGCCGCGCCGCGATCGGCTCGAACACCTCGAAGTTTCGCTGGTAGGACAGGTACAGCGGGTTCGCCGCCTCGGCCTGGGCGCACACGATGCGCGGCGTGCGGTCGACGAGGCCCAGGTCCACCAGCATGTCGAGACCCTTCGCCAGCGCCGAAACATTGCCGAGGTTGCCGCCGGGGATCACCATCCAGTCGGGCACTTCCCAGTCAAACTGCTCGATGATCTCGATGCCGACCGTCTTCTGACCCTCGATGCGCAGGCTGTTCATCGAGTTGGCGAGATAGATGCCGTCGCGCGCGGAGATCTCCTTCACGATCTCCATGCAGCCATCAAAGTCGGTGTCGAGCGCGAACACGATCGCGCCATTCGCGACCGGCTGGATCAGCTGCGCCACCGACACCTTTCCGCGCGGCAAGAACACGATCGCCGGGATCGCCGCGGCGGCGGCGTAGGCGGCGAGCGCCGCCGAGGTGTCGCCGGTGGAGGCGCAAGCGACCGCCGGGATCTCCTTTCCGCGGCGGATCATGTCGCTCACCATCGACACGAGCACCGTCATCCCGAGATCTTTGAACGAGCCGGTGTGGCTGTTGCCGCACTGCTTGATCCACAGCTCGTCGAGCCCGAGCTCGCGGCCGTAGCGCTCGGCCCAGAACAGGTTCGTGTGGCCCTCGTACATCGACACGACGTGCTCGTTGTCGACGTTGGGAAGCACCCACTCCTTCATGCCCCAGACCCCCGAGCCGTACGGCCACGCGCTCGAATGCGCGCGCTCGCGGAACAAGCGCTTCCACTCCGCAGCCGGGGTCTTCGCCAGCTCCGCCATGTCGTGGGCGACTTCGAGCAGCGAGCCATCGCGGGCGGTGTAGACCACCTCGTCGAGCGGATACACCTCGTCGTGGTTGCGGATGCTGCGGAACCAGGCGCGGTGGGCGGGCTTCGCGTCGGACATCAGAGTCTCTCCTCGATCCGGACGAGAAGCGTCGGTGCGGTGACGTCGGGCAGGGCATCGATGCGCTCGAGCGCGGCTCGCACGGCGGACTCGCGCGCAGGATGGGTGAGCACCAGCACGGGCACCGCGTCGCCGGCGCCGCCCCTGCCCTTCTGGATCACCGACTCGATGCCGATCCCGTGCTCGCCGAGCGCGCCGGCGATATGGCCGAGAACGCCGGCGCGATCGAGGGCCGTGAAGCGCAGGTAGGTACGGCCCTCGAGCTCCCCGAGCGGCACGAGCGGCAGCGGGCGCAGCGCCTCGGGCAGGTAGGAGAGCGGCGCGACGCGACCGGCGCCGCCGCGCCGGATCTCGCGCGCGATCTCGACCAGATCTGCGACCACGGCGCTCGCCGTCGGAAGCTCGCCGGCGCCCGCGCCGTAGAAGAGCGTCGGTCCGACCGCATCGCCGGTGACGGCCACCGCGTTCATCGCGCCGTCGACGCTGGCGAGCAGACTCGCGCGGGGGATCAGCGTCGGGTGGACGCGCGCCTCGATGCGCTCGCTGCCGTCCGACTCGACGCGGCTCTTCGCGATGCCCAGCAGCTTGATCCGATAGCCGAACTCGTGGGCCGCCTCGAAGTCGACCGGCTCGATCCGGCGGATCCCCTCGGTCGGAATCTCCTTGAACGCGAGCTCCGCGCCGAAGGCCATCGCGGCCAGGAGCGTGAGCTTGTGGGCCGCGTCGATGCCATCGAGGTCCAAGCTCGGGTCGGCCTCGGCGTAGCCGAGGTCCTGGGCGCGCTTCACGACCACGTCCTGCGCCTCGCCGGTGCTCTCCATCTGGGTGAGCACGTAGTTCGTGGTGCCGTTCATGATGCCGTGCACGCTCTCGATACGATTGGCGACGAGCCCCTCGCGGATCGAGCGCAGGATCGGGATGCCCCCGGCGACGCTCGCCTCGAATCCCACGTCCACCCCGTGGCGCGCCGCCGCCGCGAAGATCTCCGCGCCGTGCAGGGCCAAGA
>CAZPNB010000439.1:0-5338 GCA_964587305.1 uncultured Spirochaetales bacterium
TGATCTGCAGCAGCTTCTCCCACTCGACGTGGCGGATGTCGGCCGCCTCGCGCGCGCCGAAGCCGGCCTTGTTGAACGCGTCGACCAGCGCGGCGACGCGCGCGCTGGGCTTTCCGTCGAGCTCGCCGAAGTAGAAGGCCGTCGGCGCGGTGCCGACGTGCTGCACGACGCCGGGCCCCGTCAGCGTGGCGGCCTCGGTCGTCGACGCCCCGATCACGCGGCCCGGGCCGAGGCAGGCCGCGAGGCTCTCGTCCTTGCTGAGCGTGTTCTGCAGCGAGAGCGCCGCGCGCGTGCGCGCGAGCAGCGGGCCGGCGCCGGCAAGCGCCGACTCCGTGTCCTTCGCCTTGACCGCGAGGATCAAGTAGTCGAAGTCGCCGCGCGCCTCGGCCGGCACGGCCACCGCTTCGAGCTGACGCCGCACGATCCGATCGCCGCGAATGCCGCGGATCTCGAGGCCGCGCGCGCGGATCGCGTCGGCGTGCGCCGGTCGCGCGACCAGCGTCACCGGCACGCCGGACTCGGCGAGCCAGCCGCCGACGACGGAGCCGAGCCCGCCGGCTCCGAGGATCGCAATGCGCAGCGCTGCCATCGCGTTCCTCAGCTCGCGCGCGCCCGGGCTTCGGCGATGACTTCCATCGCCGCGCCCCGGTGCCCCCAGATCTCGCCCTTGCCGCCGAACTCGCGCACCGCCCAGCGGGCCTCCTCGATCAGCATGCCGTTCCAGCCGATCTCGACGCCGAAGCCTCCCGGCGTCTGTGCGTAGAACGAGACCAGCGGATCGTTCGCGTGCTGGCCGAGCGTCATCTGGATCGGGACACGCTGGTCCTGCACGCGATCCCACGCACGCCCGACATCCTCGAGCCGGCGCGTCTCGAGCATGAAGTGGTGGAGACCGGGCTCCGGCAACACGTCGGTCAGCGCGAGGCTGTGGTGGCGCGGGCTGGCGCGCAGGAACACCGCGCGGTGTCCGCTTCCCATGTCCATGCGATCGGTCACCCGCAAGCCGAGCGCGCGGGTGAAGAACGCCTCCGCGGCCGCGCAGTCGGGGACGCCGAGCAAGAGGTGCCCCATCCCGTTCTCGGTCACGAATCCGGAGACGCCGGCCGGCGAGACGAACTCGGTGTCGAAGTCGTAGCTCGCGCCGCTGAACACCTCGTGCGGATGCCCCCACGGATCCGTGAAACGCAACAGCTCCGCGACGCCGCGCTCCGCGCGCGCCTCCGCACCGGGCGCCTCGACCGCGACGCCGGCCGCGCGCAGCCGCGCGGCGACCGCGTCGAGCCCGTCGCGATCCGCCGCCTCCCACCCCGCATAGGCGAGCCCGGCGCGCGCAGCGCGGTGCACCGCAATCCGCCAGCCGCGCGTGTCCATCCGGAAGCGCAGCGCCGAGCCAGCGGCGGGCGCCGGCGCGAGGCCGACCAGATCGGTCGCGAACGCGCGCCAGGGCGCGATATCGGGGCTCGCGAGCCCGAGGTAGCCGAGGCCGCGCAGCGGCATGAATGCTCCTCCTTCAGGGTCCGAGGCTACGGGACAGGCGCCGAGGGCGACAAGCGGCAGATCCGCGCATGACGTGTGCAAGAATGACGAGCGCGCCCGCCAGGGCCTCGCGCGATACTCGCGCCTCGGAGGAGATGCCGTGTCGGATCCCGCACCGGCCACCCCGCAGCCCTCGGACCACCGCGTCGAGCTCGGCCACGCGATCTTCGCGCTGGTCGAGCCCCACCGCGGCCACGAGCTGGCGTGGAACCGCTGGTACGAGCGCGATCACCTGATCGCCGCCGGAAGCGCCGCCCCGTGGACGCTGTCGACCCAGCGCTGGATCGCGACGCGGCGCGAGAAGGCGCTGCGCTATCCGGCGCGCAATCCGATCTGCGAGCCGACCGCGCGCGGGTCGTTCCTCGCGGCGATCTGGATCCAGAACGGGCGCTACGACGACCAGCAGCGCTGGGTCGCCGAGCAGATGGGCGTGCTCGCCGCGCAGCGGCGCAACTTCGACCGCCGCGACGTGCTGACGACCGCGGCCTACGACTACCTGGGCGGCGCGATGCGCGACGCCGACGGCGTGCCGCCGGAGCTGGCGCTCGACCGCCGTTATCCGGGCGTCGTGCTGGTGTGGACCGAGCGCCGTCCGGACACATCGCTCGACGCGCTGCGCGCGTGGCTCACCGGAGAGCTGTTTCCGGGCGTGCTCGAGAAGTCGCCGATCGCGATGGCCTTGTGCTTCACGCCGAAGCCGAAGGCGGCCTGGTGGCCGAAGGCTGCGCCCGAGGTGCCGGGCGTCGGAGAGCGGATCCTGCTCGCGTGCTTCGTGGAAGCAGACCCCGCGGCCGTTTTCGAGCAACGCTTCGCCGGCCTCGGCGCGGCGATCGACGCCGGCGGCCGCGGCCGGGTGCTGTTCGTCGCGCCGTTCGTCCCGCTGGTGCCCGGTGTCGATCCTCCGATCGACGAGCTCGCGTGAAGGCGGAAGGGATGGCGGAGATCCAGCGCAGCGAGTCTCGCGATCCGAGTCCTGAGGAGCTGCTCGCGCGCGCCCGCGCGCTGGTGCCCGCGCTGCGCGAACGCTTCGAACGCTGCGAACGCGAGCGCCGCGTTCCCGAGGAATCGATCCGCGAGCTGAAGGAGGCGGGCCTCTTCCGCATCCTGCAGCCGCGCGCGCACGGCGGCTACGAGCAGGGCCTCGCCAGCTACGCGCGGGTCGCGGTCGAGCTCGGGCGCGGCTGCGCGAGCACGGCCTGGGTGTACGAGAACAATGCGATGCACCAGCTGATCCTCGCGTTGTTCCCGGCCGAGACGCAGAAGTGGCTGTGGGGCAGCGGAGATCCGGTGCGCGACGCGCGGATCGCGTCGACCGGCTGGTCGCCCCGGCGCGCCGCTGCGCGACCGGTCGACGGCGGCTATCTGCTCGACGGGCACTGGGAGTTTGCGAGCGGCTCGTGGAACTGCGATCTCGATCTGCTGCTGGCGCCGGTCGAGCGCCCGGGGCAGGCTGGCGGACCGCCCGAGATGCGCCTGTTCCTGCTCGAGCGCGCCGCCGGCGAGTACGAGATCGTCGACACCTGGCACGCAATGGGCCTGCGCGGAACCGCCAGCAACGACATCGTCGTGTGCGAGCAGTTCGTGCCCGAGCACCGCACGATCGCGTGGGCCGATGTCAACCGCACGCCGGAGTCGGGCGTCCGCGTGCAGGGTGCGGGGCTGCACGACTCCGTCTGGCACCGCGTCCCGGTGTTCGACTGGATGGGCTGGACGGTCGCGCCGGCGCTAATCGGCGCGGCGCGCAGCGCGATCGAGGCCACCGTGCTGCGCCTCGACACGCGGACGAACCTGTTCCGCGAGAAGCTCGCCGATACCCAGGCGGTGCAGCTGCGGCTTGCCGACGTCGCGGCGCGCGTCGACGCAGCCGAGGTGCTGCTGCTGCGCGACGTCGAGGAGACCGAGCGGCTCTACGGCGCGTGGCAGGCTCCGACGGTGCTCCAGCGCGCCACCTGGCGACGCAACCAGGCGTTCAGCGCGCGCATGCTGCTCGAGGCGGTCGAGAGCCTGCTCTATCGCGGCGGCGCGCACGGCATCCGGGCCGGCGACGCAGTCGAGCGCGCGTACCGCGACGTCGGCGCCGGCGTCACGCACGTCGGCTGCGACTGGGACGTCTGGGGCCGCGTCTACGGCCTGGCGCTGCTCGGTCACGACATCGCGGTCCCGAACTTCGGCTTCTTCCCGGCGGCGGTCGTGAAGCAGAGGTAGACAGCACAAAGAGTAGGGCGGATTAGCGCAGCGTAATCCGCCGTTCTGCGGTGCGGCGTGGCGGATTACGGCCTTTGGCCTAATCCGCCCTACGCGGGCTTTATCAGAGATCTGTTGAGCGAGGAGATCCATGGAAATCCGACAGCTCGGTTACGTAGGCCTCCAGGGCGCCGACCCGAAGGCGTGGCTCGACTTCGCGACCCGGATCGTCGGGCTGATGCCGGCGCGCGTCGTGCCGGGAGAAGATTGGGGGATACCGGGCGCACCGGAGTCGCCGAGCGGCGGGTCGGGTGTCGCTGCCGACGGCTCGGTCTTCTTGAAGATGGACGACTGGCAGTGGCGCGTCGCGCTGCACCCGGGCGGCGGCCCGGGCCTGCGCTACCTGGGCTTCGAGCTGCGCGGGCCGGCGGAGCTCGCGGCGGCGGTCGCAGAGCTCGAAACTAAGGGCGTCGCGGTGACGTGGGCGACGCCGGCCGAGGTCGGCGCCCGCGCAGTGCACGGGATGGCGCACCTGGTGGACCCGGCGGGCAACCGCGTCGAGCTGTTCCACGGCGTGACGCGCGACCACAAGTTCGCGTCGCCGGCGGGGACCGGCGGCTTCGTGACCGGTCCGCTCGGCATGGGCCACGTTGTGCTGATGGTCCCCGACATCGACGCATCGCTGGCCTTCTGGTGCGGCACGCTGGGATTCCGCCTCACCGACTACGTGACGTTCGGCCCGCAGCAGGGCGTGTGGTTCCTGCACTGCAACGCACGCCATCACACGGTGGCGCTCTTGCGCGTGGGCCCGTTCGCCGCGCTGCACCACGTGCTATTCGAGCTATCGGAGATCGACGACGTCGGCCGCGCGCACGATCGCGCGGTCGCGGCCGGGCTCCCGATCACGACGAGCCTCGGCCGCCACCGCAACGACGGGATGTTCTCGTTCTACGTGCGCACCCCCGCCGGCTTCGACGTCGAGGTGGGCTGCCACGGCGTGCTCGTCGACGAGACGTGGACACCGAACCGCTTCGTCGAGGGCGACGTCTGGGGCCACAAGGGCCTCACGCCGGAGGCGCTCGAGGCGGCCGGGCGCAAGTAGGTGCCGGTCTCGCGAGGCATGGGAGCGGCGATTGGCGCCATCGCCGGCCTCGCGTGCGAGGTTCCGCAGTCCGGGTCGATCGACTACTCCGGACCGACGGCCGAATGGCCCGAATACGCCGGCACGAAGGGCGGACAGCACTTCTCGCCGCTCACGCAGATCACGCCGCACAACGTCGACCGGCTCGAGCTCGCATGGACCCACCGCAGCGGCGACTTCACGCGCGGCGGCCCCGGCCTCGCGTCGACCAACTTCCAGGCCACGCCGCTGGTCGCCAACGACACGCTCTACTACTGCACGCCGTATATGCGCGTGTTCGCGCTGGATCCGGAGACGGGCGCAGAGCGCTGGAACTTCGACCCCGAGCTCCGCCACCGCGGCACCGGCGGCGCGTACCCGCTCACGTGTCGCGGCGTGTCGTACTGGCAGGACGCTCGCTCCGAGCCGGGCCGCGCGTGCGCGAAGCGCATCCTGTACGGCACGCGCGACTCGGAGCTGATCGCGCTCGATGCCGAC
>CAZPNB010000440.1:0-6891 GCA_964587305.1 uncultured Spirochaetales bacterium
CGCGCGTCGAGCGAACCGACAAGGGAGACATGTGGATCTTCGACGGCGGCAAGGGCAAGTGGCCCGTCGGCCTCACGACCGTCGCCGGACTCTCCTTCTTCGATTACAAGCCGATGGGCTTCACCTACGAAACGATCCGCCCGGGCAGCTTCGACACCAAGGCGCGTCTGTCCGACATGGACGCAGACGGCATCTACGCGCAGGTGTTGTATCCGTCGGTGACTCTGCAGGGCGCGAAGGTCTACTCGGCCGAGCGTGAGCTACAGCTCGCGTGCGTGCGCGCCTACAACGAGTGGATCGCGGCGTTCGCCGCGCCCTCGCGCGGGCGCCTGGCGTCCCAGGCGCTGATTCCGACGACGGGCCTCGACGACGCGGTTGCGGAGCTCGACTACGCGCTGAAGAACGGCCACCGCGGCGCGGTGATCTCATCGTTCCCGAACGGCTCGATTTTCCCGAACGAGACCGATGCCCCGTTCTGGGCGCGCGCCCAGGAGGCCGGCTTCCCGATCGGCGTGCACATCGGCAGCTTCATGAAGACACCTGCGCCGGCTCCGGCCGCCGGCCACAAGCAAGAGACGTTCTGGAAGGGCTCGCTCGCCTTCGTGGGGCGTGCGGCCTGGGCCAAGTCCGGCGGCCAGACCCTCGACGTGGCGTGCGATCTACTGTTCTCGGGGATCTTCCAGCGCTTCCCGCGCCTCAAGATCGTGCTCGTCGAAGCCAACATCGGCTGGATCCCGACGCTGCTCGAACAGAGCGACGACATGTTCCGGCGCTATCGCTGGTGGACCGGCGCGTACAAGGAGATGGCGGAGATGCCGAGCCGGATCTTCCACCGCAACTTCTACTCGACCTTCATGGTCGATCGCTCGGGCATCGAGCTGCGCCACCGGCTGAACGTCGATCACCTGATGTGGTCGACCGACTACCCCCACAGTGGCACCGACTGGCCCAACTCGGGCATCACGATCGAGAGCGTCTTCCGCGGCGTCCCGCAGCACGAGGTGAAGAAGATGCTGCACGACAACTGCAAGGCGCTGTACGGCCTCGAGGTGCCGGACCAGCTGGCGTAAGGCTCACACCACGTTCGCGAGCGGCTCGCCGCGCGCCCAGCGCTCGAGATTGGCCAGGAAGATCTCGGCCTGGCGCGCTCGAAGACCGGCCGACAGAGCGGCGGCGTGTGGCGTGAGGATCACGTTCGGGAGCTCCCAGAGCGGAGAGGACGTGGGCAGCGGCTCGACTTCGAAGACGTCGAGGTAGGCGCCGGCGATCCGACCGGAGCGCAGCCCGGCGACCAGCGCCGCCTCGTCGACGATCTCGCCGCGCGCGATGTTGATCAGGTGGGCGCCGTCGGGCAGCAGCGCGAGCGCCGCGGCGTCGATCCAGCCGCGGGTGGCGTCGGTGAGCGGACACGCCAGCACGAGCCAGTGCGCGCGCGGGAGCACCTCACGAAGCCGGTCGGGCGCGACGAGCTCGTCGACAGCCTCGCCCGCGATCGGAGCGCTGCGGCGCACTCCGATGACGTGCAGCCCGAGCGCACGGCCGAGCCGCGCGATCTCGCCGCCGATCCCGCCGAGTCCGACCACCACCAGGGTCTGGTCGCCGAGGTCCGGCGGCGGCTCGACGGCGCCGTGCTCGAGCCATCGGCGCTCGCGCTGTGCGGCGGTGAAGCCGGGCAGGCGACGCGCCAGCGCGAGCATCCCGGCGATCGCGCTGTGGGCGATCGGAACGGCGCTCGCACCGGGCGAGTTCGTGAGGCAGACGCCGCGTTCGAGGAGGCGGGCGAAGATCGGGTGATCCGTGCCGGCGTTGAAGCAGTGCATCCAGCGCAGCTTCTCGGCCGCGAGCGCCGCAGCGAAGAACGCGGCGGAGTGCTCCGGGTGGACGTCGCCGGAGAAGTACGCGATCTCGATGCGCGCGGCGTCGCGGGGATCGAGGCGCGCCGCGGGCTCGGCGGGCAGCGCGATCGGCTCGAGCTCTACCCCGGTCGCTCGCGTCACCCCTTCGAGTCGTTCGGCATAGCGGCGCAGGAAACCGGAGCCGACGAGCAGCCCGGTCACTCGGATGGGTCTTCCGGCACAGCGGGTTTGCGCAGCGCTCGGCGCTCCTCGGCGAGCTTCCTCGCCCTTGCGAGCTTCGTGGCGGACAGCTCCTTGTCGAGGCCTTCGACCCAGGGCTTGGCCTCGGGGACCTCGCTCGCGGCGAGCCAGGCGTAGCCATCGACGAGGTCCTTGCGCGTTCCGGTGCCCTTCACGAGCGCTACCCCGATCTTCGCCTGGGCGAACGACTGTCCCTGCTCGGCCGCGCGTTTCCACCAGCGGAGCGCTTCACCCGGGCTGGCGCGCAGTCCGGCGCGACCCTCTTCGTGGAAGAGGCCCAGGCTCCACTGCGCCGTCGCGTCGCCGCGTGCAGCCGCCTTCTCGAACAGCACGAGCGCCGCGGCGTCGTCCTGCTCGACGCCGTTGCCCGTCGCGAGCATCGTGGCGTAGGGAACTTCGGCGGCCTGCTCGCCGGACTCGATCGCCGCGCGAAACCAGTGTGCGGCCTGCGCGGCGTCGGGTGCGACGCCGCGGCCGCTCACATACATCGTCGCGAGCGCGAGCTGGGCCGGGCCGTGACCCCCTTTTGCCGCCGCCTCGAGCATGCGCAGCGAAGCCTCGGGATCCTTCTCCACGCCGATTCCGCTCGAGAGGCGCACCGCCATCTCGCTCTGACCCACCGGGTTCCCGAGCTCGGCAGCGCGCTGGACGAGGCGCAGCGCCTCGTCCGGGTCGGCGTCGGCGCCGCGGCCGGTCTCGAGCATCTTCGCCAGGTTGGTCAATGCCGGTGGGTACCCCTGCGCGGCGGCACGGCGGTACCACTCGACCGCCCTGCGATCGTTGTTGGCGCGGCCCACCTTCGCCACTTTCTCGAGCTGCTCCGCCACGTCGGAGACGTGCTGGCCGCCGCCATTCGTGTAGAAATCGATCTGCTCGGCGGTGTCCTCGTCGGGCAGCAGCCCCTGCGCGTACAGCACGCCGAGCTGGTTCTGCGCCGTGGCAGAATTCTGCTCGGCGGCCAGCCGAAACCACTTCGCGGCCTCGCTCGGGCTGGCGTCCGCGCCGCGCCCGACCTGGTAGACGAAGCCGAGCGCCTCCTGGGCGGGCGCATAACCCTGGTTCGCCGAGCGCTCGTACCAGCTGCGCGCCTCCGCGAAGTCCTGCTTCACGCCTTTGCCGGCCGCGTAGCAATCGCCGAGCGCGTGCTCGGCGGCGGGCTGACCCGCCTCGGCGGCGCTGCGCAGCCAACGCAGGATCGCCTCGGCGTCCATCTCGACATCGCGCGCCTCGCCGGCTCGAGCGAGCTCCCAGGCAGCATCCCGATCGCCCTGTTCAGCGGCGCGCGTCAGCATTGCGACGGCTTCGGCCTGGTGGCCACCATTGGCGACCAGACGTCGCGCCTGCACGAGCAGTGCACGCGGATCGCCCGCCTCGGCGGACTGCGCGATCCATCTCGCGGCTTCCGCCTCGTCGCCGCGCTCCGCGAGCAGTCGTTCGGCGAGCAGGATCTGGCCACGCGGATCCCCGGCCTCCGCGGCGGCGCGCAGCCAGCGCTCCGAACGCGCTGCGTCACCGCCCTGGGCGCGCTCGTCGTAGAGCTCCGCCAGCCGCAGCTGCGCGGGCACCGAATCCGACTCGGCCGCCTTCTCGAGCCAGACGAACGCCTCCTCGAGGTCGCGCTCGACGCCGTCTCCGGTAGCGAGGCGCTCGCCCAACGCGCGCTGCGCGTCGGCGGAGCCAAGGCGCGCTCCCCAACGCGTGCGATCGACTTCGCTGCATGCGACGCAGGCCAGCAGCGCGATCTCGACGGCGACCGACAGTCGGTGGCGGGGGGGACGCATCGGTGGCCATGCTAGCCCGTCCGACCTTCGCTCGGCTCTGCCTCGCTGTGCGGTGCTTGCGGTCGCGTCGAGCGCGCAGTGATACCGTTCGCTGCCCGGAGCCCCCGTGAAGTTCGTCGTCTCGGCAGCGTTCAACGATCCCGATCACCTGCTCGAGCTCGCCGTCTGCGCCGAGGAGTGCGGGTTCGAGGCGATGGCCTTCCCCGACCACGTGGTGCATCCGGAGCTGCTGGACACCCCCTATCCCTACACGGAGGACGGCTCGCGGCGCTGGCCGGCGTTCACGCCGTGGGTGGACCCATGGGTCGCGATCGGCGCCTGCGCGGCGGTGACGACCCGGCTGCGCTTCACGAACAACGTGTTCGTGCTCGCGATGCGCAACCCGTTCCTCGCCGCAAAGGCGATCGCGACCGCGTCGGCGCTGTCACGCGGGCGCGTGACGCTGACCCTCGGCGTCGGCTGGTCGAACGTCGAGTACGAGCTGCTGGGTCAGGACTTCAAGACGCGCGGAAAGCGCACGGACGAGATGATCGCGGTGCTGCGCAAGCTGTGGACCGGCGAGATGGTTTCTCACGCGGGCCCGTTCTACCGCTTCGCCGCGCTCGAAGCGAACCCGGTGCCGCCGGCTCGCATTCCGATCTGGGTGGGCGGGATCTCCGAGGCGGCGCTGCGCCGGGCTGCCCGCAACGACGGCTGGCTCTCGGATCTGCAGTCCAGCGCTGAGATCGGGATCTGTATCGAGAAGGTGAACCGCCACCGCGCGGAGCAGGGACGCGCGGGCGAGCCCTTCGACGTGATGGCCAGCGCGAGCGATGCGTTCACGCTCGACGGCTACCGGCGACTGACCGACGCGGGCGTGACCCACGTGCTGACGCTGCCGTGGATCTTCACCCACGGCGATACGAAGCAGCTGGGCGAAAAGAAGGATGGCATGCGGCGCTTCGCCGACGATGTGATCGCGAAGCTCTGAATCGGAGGATCACCATGAGCGAGAGTGAGCGCCACCCCGACGGCCAGATCACCGTCGAGCAGCGGGGCCGGATCCTGATGATGGGGCTCGACCGGCGCGAGAAGTACAACGGATTGACGCCGAAGATGATGCGCGAGCTGGGCCTCGCGTACACGCGCCTCGACGAGGATCCCGAGCTCTGGGTGGGCGTGCTGTTCGGCCATGGGCCGCATTTCACGGCCGGCCTCGACCTTCCGAAGTGGACCGACGGAATGAAAAAGGGCCGGCGCGACCGCGAGCGCGCTGAGCACGTCGATCCGATGGCGCTCGGGCGCGCCTGTCGCAAGCCGATCGTGACCGCGGTGCACGGGATCACCTACACCGCCGGCATCGAGATGATGCTCGGTGGCGACATCGCGGTCGCCGCCGACGACTGCCGCTTCTCCCAGCTCGAGCCCAAGCGCGGCATCCACGCCACCGGCGGCGCAACGATCCGCTTCGTCGAGCGCGGCGGCTGGGGCAACGCGATGTACCACCTGCTGACCAGCGACGTGTTCGACGCCGAGGAAGCGCGCCGCATCGGCCTGGTACAGGAGATCGTGCCGCGCGGCATGGAGCTCACGCGCGCGCTCGAGCTGGCGGAGCAGATCGCAGCGATGGCGCCGCTCGCAGTCCAGGCGACGAAGGCGTCGTCGCGCCGCTACGTCGAGCAGGGCTTCGCCGCCGCGGTGGCCGCGTTCGGACCCGACCAGGCCGCCCTCGCAGTGTCGGAAGACGCGCGCGAAGGGGTCGCGTCCTTCGTCGAGCGGCGCGATCCGAAGTTCGAGGGGCGCTAGCTCGGAGGCCGGCGTGCGCGTCGACCTTCGAGCGGAGCGGTAGAATCCACCGCGTGCAGGAGCCCGCCTTGCTGGAACGGGAGATCGCCGTGAACGACGCAGCCCTCGGGCGACAACTCGCCGAGATGCAGGATCAGGGCTTCACGATCCTCGAGAACGCGATCGAACCGGGGCTCGTCGCCTCGCTGGTGGCCGCGATCCGCCGGATCGAAGCCGAGAGCGGGGCCGCTCCGCGCGGCAATCCGGCCGAGGGCTATGCGACGCTGCGCACCTACAACCTGCTCGCAAAGGATCCGGTGTTCCAGCAGATGCCGGTCCACGCGGCGGTGCTACCGCTGGTCGAGCGGGTGCTCGACCCGGGCTGCCTGCTCTCCGGCATGACCGCGATCGACATCGGCCCCGGCGAGCGCCCCCAGCCGATCCACCCCGACGATCTGGTGATGACGGTGCCGCGCCCGCACCCGCCGCTGATGTGCACCTCGCTGTGGGCGCTTACCGACTTCGCCGATGCCAACGGGGCGACGCGCATCCTGCCCGGCACGCACCGCGAGCCGGGCCGGCCCGACCCGAACCGCCCGTCGATCCCGGCGGAGATGCCGGCCGGCAGCGTGCTCGTGATCGACGGCGGCCTGTGGCACGGCGGCGGCGGCAACACCACCGTGGACGAGTGGCGGATCGGCGTCAACGTGCAGTACTGCGCCGGCTTCTGCCGGCCGCAGCAGAACCAGTATCTCGGCGTCCCACGAGAGATCACGCGCACGTTCTCCGACCGGCTGCTCGAGCTGTGCGGCTACAGCCTCTACAAGGGCATCATGGGACACATCGACGGGGCCAGCCCCGCCGTCGTGCTCGGCGACGGTCGCCTCGAAGAGCGCGCCTACGCCTCGACGCGGACGCGCGAGCTCCGGCCGAAGGCCCTGCCGTGACGGTCTGGCGCAGCGAGCCCGAAGCGGCGCCGGAGTCGGTCGGCGTCGACTCTGCCGTGCTCGATCGGCTGGTCGCAGAGTTCGAAAAGACGCTCGAGAAAGGCGAGCTGTTTCACGGCGCACAGCTCGCCGTCTACCGGCGCGGTGTGCGCGTGCTCGAGGCAGGCGGCGGCCTCGCACGCGTCCGAACCCGCGTACCCGTCACGCCCGAGACGCTGTTCGTGATCTTCAGCTCGACGAAGGGCCTCGCGGGGCTGGCGATGCTGATGCTCTACGAGCGCGGCGCGTTCCATTACGACGAGC
>CAZPNB010000441.1:0-3361 GCA_964587305.1 uncultured Spirochaetales bacterium
CTCTGACTTCGTCAATTAACGCGGTCGGTTCCGAGCCGATCCTGGGCACCTTGACGGGGGGCCGCGGCGTGTTCCGCAGCCCCCCGTCGCTCATTTGACCGTCGAGTCGGCGCGGTGATACCGTCGCGAGCGCTCTTCCCCCCTTTTGCGACGAGGTAACGCGATGTCCGACGTCCACGGCGGCATTCTCGCGGGTCGTGCCCTGAAGGCGGCCGGCGTCGATTGCATCTTCACCCTGTGCGGCGGCCACATCATGCCGCTCTACGCCGGCTGTCACGAGCAGGGCATCCGCATCATCGACGTACGCCACGAGCAGGCCGCCGTCCACGCGGCCGACGCGTGGGCGCGCTGCAACCCCGGCAAGATCGGCGTCGCCGCGATCACCGCCGGCCCGGGCGTCACCGACGGCGTCACCGGCATCGCGAATGCGTGGCGCGCCAACTCGCCGATCCTCGTGTTCGGCGGTCAGGGCCCGTTCGAGAACATGCGCCGCGGCTCGCTGCAGGAGATGGACCACATCGGCGTGGTGCGTCCGATCACGAAGTTCGCCGACACGATCTATCAGACCCATCGCATTCCCGAGTACATCGAGCTGGCGATCCGCCACGCGGTGTCGGGGATTCCCGGGCCGGCCTTTCTCGAGATTCCGATGGACGTCTTCATGGGCGTCGTCAAGCAGGAGGTGGTGATCCCGCGCATCCGAACGTCGTCGCCGCGCCTGTCGCCCGACCGCGAATCGGTGCGCGAAGCGCTCGAGATCCTGCGCAATGCCGAGCGCCCGATGGTGATGGCCGGCACCAGTGTGAAGTGGTCGAACGGCTCTGCCGCGATGAACCGCTTCATCTCCGAGACCCACATGCCCGCGTACACGAACGGGATGGGCCGCGGGACGGTGCCTCCGCAATCGCCCGAGTTCCTGAATCGCTCCCGGCGCGAGGCGCTCGAGAAGATCGACACGATCGTGCTGGCGGGCACGCTGCTCGACTTCCGGATGCGCTTCGGTGCGACGATCCCGGCCGACGCGAAGATCATTCAGCTCGAGATGGACGCGACGCTGATCGGTCAGAACCGGCAGGCCGACGTCGGCCTGGTCGGCAACCTCGCCTGTTCGTTCGAGATGCTGGTCGAGGAGATGAAGAACACCGGCACCCAGCTCGACTTCTCGAGCTGGCGCGACCAGCTGCGCGCGATCGAGGACAAGGCCGAGGCGGTGGTGCAGGCGGCGCTGAACAGCGACGAGAGCCCCGTGGATCCGCAGCGCATGTGCCGCGAGGTGCGCGACTGGCTCGACACGCTCGACGATCCGATCGTGATCGGCGACGGCGGCGACATCGTCGCGACCGCGGCGAAGATCATCCCGGTCAAGCGCGAGGGCGCGTGGATGGACCCGGGCCCGCTCGGCACGCTCGGCGTCGGCATGCCGTTCGCGCTGGCTGCGCAGGCCAGCAATCCGGGCAAGCGCGTCGTGGTCGTGCACGGCGATGGAAGCTTCGGCCTGAACGGCTTCGAGTACGACACCGCCGTGCGCTTCAACCTGCCAATCATCGGCGTGGTCGGAAACGACGCGGCGTGGGGGCAGATGATGCGCCCGCAAGGCGCCATGTACGGCACCTACGAGAACACGCTGCTGAGCCCGACGCGTTACGACAAAGTGGTCGAGGCGCTCGGCGGTCACGGCGAGTACGTCGAGCGCCCCGAACAGCTGCGCCCCGCGCTCGAGCGGGCCGCTGCGTCGGGCAAGCCGGCGTGCGTGAACGTGATGATCCGCCAGGACCGCGCGTACAAGGGCGGCATCTACGTCTGAAGTCGGGCATGGAACCGCGTGACGTCGAGCCCGGCGAGATCGGGCTCGACCTCACGGCGCTGGCGCCGTGGCTGTCGGCGACCGGCCCGCTCGCCGTCGTCGATTTCGAGACCACGGGCCTGCCGCACGAGGGCTCGGCGGAGCCGATCGAGGTCGGCGCGGTGCTGCTCGATCGCGATCGGGTGCGCCTCTTCGACACGCGGATCCGACCGCGCGGGCGTGTTCCGCGCGCGGTCAGCGCGCTGACGGGTCTCTCCGATGCTGACCTGGCAGATGCGCCCGCGATCGAGGCGGTAGCCCCGGCGCTGCTCGCCGCGCTGGCCGGGCGCACGATCGTCGCGCACAACGCCGACTTCGAGCGCCATTTCCTGACGCGCTTCGTGTCTCCGTCGCTCGCCGGTGCGCGCTTCCTCGACACGCAGGACCTGTTCGCGCTGACGTTCCCGGACTTTCCCGACCTGCGCCTCGCGACGCTCACCGAGCGCGTGCTCGACCGCGTGGAGCGCCATCGCGCGCTCGACGACGCGCTCGACACCGCGCGTCTGCTCTCGCACCTGGCGCTGGGTGCGCGCGCCGGCGGCGCGCGCGAGGCGGCGGCGCACGCGGCGCTGGAGACATTCGCGCCCGGCGATCCGTGGGCCGCGCTGCTCGCCGCTCCCGGTTTTCCGCCGCCGGTCCCGCAGGTATCGCAGTTCATCGCGATCCCGGCGACGAACGAGCCGCGCGTCCCGTTCGACGCCGACGCGATCGCGGCGGCATTGTCCGACGAGGCGCGCGGGCGCCGCCATTTCCCGCGCTACCGCGTGCGCGAGCCGCAGATCCGGATGGCGCGCGAGTTCGTCCGGATGCTGGACGAGGGTGGGCGGCTCTTGCTCGAAGGTGGCACCGGCGTCGGGAAGTCGCTGGCCTATCTCGCGGCGGCGATCCCGTTCGCGATCGAACGCGCTTCCGGCGGCGTGCGCGACCCGGTGATCGTCTCGACGCGCACGAAGGTGCTCCAGGACCAGCTGCTCTCGCAGGACATCCCCGCCGCGGCGGGGCTGCTCGGCTACCCCGATCTGCAAGCACTCTCGATCAAGGGGCGCGCCAACTATCTGTGTCAGCGGCGCACGCAGCAGGTGCTGGCCGAGGGGCGCAACCCGCTGCTCGACCCGCGCGACCGGCCGGCCTACGCGGTGCTCTCCGCGTGCGCGCGGCTGCGCCCGCACGGCGAGGTCGGGACGCTGCCGGGTGCGCTGCTCGTCCGCTTCCCGGCGCTGCGCGACCTGCGGCGCCGTGCGGTCGCGCCGCGCGCCGAGGACTGCACGCGCGAGCAGTGCGCGTCGGAGCCGTCGTGTCCGTTCGGCCGCCGTCGCGCCGCGCTCGCCCGCGCACAGCTCGTCGTCGCCAATCACGATCTGCTGCTGCGCTGGCCGCCCGACTATCCGAACTTCACTCACGTCGTCGCCGACGAGGCGCACGAGCTGCCGGGTGTCGCGGATGAGGCGTACGCGACCGAGCTGCGTCCCGAGGAGCTCTTCGAACGGCTCGACGAGCTGTTCGGTGGCCCGGCCCGTC
>CAZPNB010000442.1:0-4876 GCA_964587305.1 uncultured Spirochaetales bacterium
TGCCCTGCGAGCCGTGGCCAAGGGCGGAAGCGTGATCTGCGGCGGGATCCACATGAGCGACATCCCGGCGTTTCCGTACCGGATTCTCTGGGAGGAACGCGTCGTGCGCTCGGTCGCCAACCTGACCCGGCGCGACGCGCAGGAGTTCCTGGCGCTCGCGCCGCAGATTCCGATCCGCACCCACACCGAGGTCTTTCGGCTCGAGGACGGAGCCGAGTCACTCGCGCGGCTGCGCGCGGGCACGCTGCGCGGATCGGCGGTGCTGGTGCCGTGATTCAAACGCGGTTGCAACGGGCTGGAGACCGCGCTTCCCGGGATCGACCAACGACTGTAATCTCCCGCCGTCCGCCCCCCTCTCCGCCACTGCGACCTCGTCGGAGCGACATTGCTGCCCCTGACCCCCACGCTGCGGGAGCGTGTCGAGAACACGATCCGTTTCCTGGCCGTCGATGCCGTGCAGCGCGCGAACTCCGGCCACCCGGGCGCGCCGATGGGCCTGGCGCGAGCGGTCTTCCAGCTGTGGGATGCGCATCTGCGCTTCGATCCGGGCGATCCTGCGTGGCCGCTGCGCGATCGCTTCGTGCTCTCGAACGGCCACGCATCGATGTTGCTCTACGCGCTGCTCCATCTCTATGAGTACGCGCTCACGCTCGACGACATCGCGAGCTTCCGCCAGCTGCACTCGAAGACGCCGGGTCATCCCGAGCGCGGCGACACGCCCGGCGTCGAGGTGACGACCGGACCCCTCGGCCAGGGCTTCGCCCACGGCGTGGGCATGGCTCTGGCGGCGCGCGCCACCCGCGCGCGCTTCGCCGCGGGCGCCGGCGGACCGGGCAACCATTTCGTGTATGGCGTCGTCAGCGACGGCGATCTGATGGAGGGGATCTCCGCCGAGGCGGGCTCGCTCGCCGGTCATTGGCGGCTCGGCAACCTGATCTACCTCTACGACGACAATCGCATCACGATCGACGGCCCCACACCGCTGTGCTTCTCGGAGAACGTTCCGATGCGCTTCGAGGCCCAGGGCTGGCACGTCCAGTCGATCGATGGCGAGGACGTCGCGGGCCTCGACGCCGCACTGGCCGCCGCGCGCGCGGAGACCGCACGGCCGTCGCTCGTCTGCACGCGCACCGTGATCGGACGCGGCAGCGCGGTGGCCGGCATGTCGAAGGCGCACGGCGCGCCGCTCGGTGCCGACAACGTGCGTCAGGCCAAGCAGGCGGCCGGCTGGCCGACCGACGGCGAGCTCCACGTGCCCGATGACGTGCGCGCGTTCTTCGCCGGGCGCGCCGCCGCGAAGCGCGCCGCGCGCCGGGAACGCGATGCGCAGCTGTCGACCTGGCGGCGCGAGCAGCCCGCCGCGGCGGTCGCCTGGGACGCCGCGCGCGCGCGCCGCGTGCCCGACGACCTCGAGGCGCGCCTCGCCGAGGGCCGCGACGGGGTGGCCGACGCGACCCGCAACCACGGCGCGGTCATGCTCGAGCGGCTCGCCGACGCGGCGCCCTATCTGATCGGGGGCTCCGCTGATCTGGCCGGCTCCAACGCGCCTCCCGTTCTGAAGGGCCGCGGGACGATCGGTGTCACGGACGGCGGAGCTGACTTCTACGCGGGCACCAACATCCACTTCGGCGTTCGCGAACACGCGATGGCCGCCATTACCAATGGCGTTGCGCTCGACGGCACGCTGCGCCCGTACTGCGGCACGTTCCTGATCTTCAGCGACTACCTGCGGCCGTCGCTGCGGCTCGCCGCGCTGATGGGCGTGCCGTCGCTGTTCGTGTTCACGCACGACAGCATCTACCTCGGCGAGGACGGCCCCACCCACCAGCCGATCGAGCAGCTCGACGCGCTGCGCGCGATCCCGAACCTGCCGGTGTTCCGCCCGGCCGACGGCGTCGAGACGGCCGCCGTCTACGCATGGATCGCGCGCCATACCACTGGCCCGGCGCTGGTGGCGCTCTCGCGCCAGAAGCTGCCGGCGCTGGTGCGCACGAGCGCGTTCCGCCTGGCGGATGTCGCGCGCGGCGCCTATGCCGTCCGCGACCCGGCGAACCCGAAGGTGGTGCTGGTCGCGAGCGGGTCCGAGGTGTCGCTCGCTTGCGCTGCGGCCGAGAAGCTGCACGCCGAGAGCGTGCCGGCGCGCGTCGTCTCGCTGCCGTGCCTCGAGCTGTTCCTGGCGCAGCCCGAGACCTGGCGCCATGCGCTGATTCCTGCCGACGGTCCCCCGGTGGTGGCGATCGAGGCGGCGCGCGGTCAGAGCCTGCATGTGCTGGCCGGCGCGCGCGGCCTGGTCTACGGGATCGACCGGTTCGGTGCGTCGGCTCCGTCCACGGATCTCGGGGAGTACTTCGGATTTACACCCGATCGGGTGTGCGCCCGTGTTCTCGAGCATTTACGGGCACTCGAGGCATAGGAGTTGCGCCACTCCGATGGGGCGCGGATTCGGCCGATGGAGTAGGGGATCGGGAGATCCCCAGGGGGGTTCTGGCATGCCGACAACGGGTATCGCGATCGCAGGCTACGCGGGCCTGGCACTGCTGATCCTGGCGTGGCTCGTGGTGTCGTTCTCCGCGCCGAGCCCACGGCGGGCGATCGTCGAGTGGCTCGGTGCGTGCGGCTTGTACCTCGCGCTGGTGAGCCTGTTCACGAGCCTCTCGCTGCGCGCGCAGGCGTCGGGCAGCACCGCGGCACTGGTGGCCTTCGGCTTCCTGCTCGCGCTGTTCGGCAGCGGCCTGGTGGTCAGCCTGGTGCAGATGCTGCTCGCGGTCCGCACGCCGGGCCGCTTGTCGACCGACGCGACGCACTAGACGAGCGAGCGGGGCAATGTTTCTTGCCGCGCTCGCTCGCTGGCGCACGGCAACGGGATTCAAATCCAGTTCCGTGTGAACCGAGTCGATCAGTCGCGGATCACGATCTTCGCGACGCCCTTCACGTTCGCGCACGAGACGGGCTCGGGCGATGCGTCTTCGGGGATCAGCAGGCGGAATGGGCCGCCATGTCCTTCGGGAAGTGGTGCGTCATCGAGGCTGTGCAGTAGGACTCCCTTCCGCAGCACGGAAAGCGGAACGGCCTCGCTGGCAAAGCCATCCCCTGCGACGACCACCGCGCTGCCGCCGCTGGGCAGCGCGAGGGCTGCGAATAGCGCATCGAGCCGGGCGGCGGTCCCGCTGCGTTTGGGAAACTGGCCTGACACGTCGGCGATTCCGCCGGGCAGCGCTTGCAGGGCGGCGCGGTCGACGGCGTGCACGCGTCCGTCGGGCAGCACCAGTTCGATTCGATTGGGGTCCAGCTGCCGTTCGTCCTCGCGCAGCACGGCTGCCGCGAGCGCCGCGCCGATCCGGTCGAGAACGTCCTCGTCGCCGCGCGCGATCGCGTCGGCGCGGCTGTCGCGGCGGAACGAGGTGAGGCGGTCGTGGAGCACACCGCCGGCGATCTCGAGCCGGCTCACACCCTCTTCGGTGCGGAAGATCCCCTTGAAGCGCGCGACCGGCGAATCATCGCCCGCGAGCGCCGCGAGCGCGTCGCGCAGCCGGCGGCCCGAGAAGATCACCTCGGGCGACCAGCGCCAGGATCGCGCGCCGTACCCCTCGGTGGACGGGGGGTGCTCGTGTGCGTGCGGCTCGTGCTGCCGCTCGCTGCGCGGCCCTTCGCCCGCAGGCCAATCGAGCAGTGCTCGCGGCAGTACACCATGGCGGGTGCGGTGCACGGCGAGCGGGGGGGGCCACAGCTCCGCTGCATAGCGCTCGAACGCGGTAAGCTCGCTCCCGGTCGCCAGGTCGGTCCGGTTCGCGACCAGCACGTCGGCCACCTGCGCTTGTTCGCGCAGCAGCGTGCGCGTCGTCTCGTCGCCGCGCTCATCCTGCGCGACGATCTGGTGCGGGTCGATCAACACCACGACCGGCGCCAGCTCGACGGACGCGCCGTGCGGACAACGCCGGATCGTGTCGATCAGGTCCTGTGGGCGCGCGAGCCCGGTCGGCTCGATCAGCAGCCGGTCGGGCTTCTCCGCAAGCACCGCGCCGAGCGCGTCGACGAAGCCCTCGGGCGCCGTGCAGCACACGCAGCCGCCGGGGATGTTCGTGATGCGGAACGGCTCGCCTTCGGCCAGCGTGACTTCGTCGAACGACGCCTCGCCGAAGTCGTTGACGATCACCGCGATGCGCTGATCCCTGCGCGCGTCGAGCTGTGCGCGGATCGCGGTGGTCTTGCCCGCCCCGAGGAAGCCGGAGACGATCTGGACCGGGATCGGAGCCACTACCCGCGCCGCTTGCGCACCGCCTCGGCCAGCTCGGTGAAGAGAGGCTCGGTGCGCTCCCAGCTCATGCACTTGTCGGTGATGCTCTGCCCATAGACGAGCGCACCCACGGTCTTCTCGTGGTTCTGGTTGCCGTCGACCAGGAAGCTCTCGAGCATCAGGCCGATGATCGCCTGGCTGCCGTCGGCGATCTGGCCCGCGACATCGCTCATCACCCGCGGCTGGCGCAGGTGGTCCTTGCCGCTGTTGGCGTGACTGCAATCGATCATCAGCTTGCCGGACAGGCCCGAGCCCTCGAGGTCGGCAACCACGCGAGCGACGTCGTCGGCGCCGTAGTTGGGCCCCGATTCGCCGCCGCGCAGGATCACGTGGCACTCGGGGTTGCCCTTCGTCGACACGATCGCGGCGCCACCCTGCTTCGTGACCGACAGGAAATGGTGCGGATGCTGGGCGGAGCGGATGCCGTCCATCGCCACCTGCACGCCGCCGCCGGTGCCGTTCTTGAAGCCGACCGGCATCGACAGGCCGCTGGTCATCTCGCGGTGTGTCTGGCTCTCGGTGGTGCGCGCGCCGATCGCCACCCAGGCGAGCAGGTCGCCGATGTAGTGGCGCGTGATCGGG
>CAZPNB010000443.1:0-3844 GCA_964587305.1 uncultured Spirochaetales bacterium
CAGCGCGTCGAGGTCGTCGCTCCCCGACATCGCCGCCCCTTACGCGGCCTGGGACTTCGCCAGTGTGGCCAGCTCGCCGAACGCCTTCGGGTCCGACACGGCGAGCTCCGCGAGGATCTTGCGGTCGACCTCCACGCCGGCCTGCTTCAAGCCGCGGATCAGGCGGCTGTAGGTCGTGCCGTTTTCGCGCGCCGCAGCATTGATGCGCGCGATCCACAGCGCGCGGAAGTCGCGTTTGCGCTGCTTGCGGTCGCGGTAGGCGTACTTCCAGCCCTTGTGCACCGCCTCGCGCGCGGTCTTCAACAGGCCATGCCGGCTACCGTAGTAGCCCTTGGCCGCCTCGAAGATGCGATTGCGCCGCTTGCGCGAGCCTGTTCCGCGTTTGACGCGCGGCATCGGATATCCCCCTTCGTCGTGCCTCTTCGATCGCGAGGCGGTTCGTGCGCCCTGCCTAGAGCGTCGGCAGCATCTGCTGGAGGCGTTTCGTGTCGCTCGCCGACACCAGCGCCCGCTTGCGGAGCCTGCGCTTCCGCTTCGACGACTTCTTGGTCAGGATGTGTTGTTTATTCCCCTGCGAACGCACGAGCTTCCCGGTGCCCGTCCGCTTGAAGCGCTTCGCGGCGCCGCGGTGGGTCTTCATCTTCGGCATATCACGCTCCCTGCGGCTCGGCGAGATCGCCCGTCGCTGTCGTCACTTCCGTCACCAGAGCGACTTCGGGAGCGGCGTCGCTCTCGGCCAGCTCCTTCGCGGCCCGCAGCAGGGCCTTGCGCTCCCGCTCGACCACCTCGCGATTGGGCACCAGCATCATCGACAGGAAGCGGCCTTCCATCCGCGGCGGGTTCTCGACGGCCGCGATCGGCCCGAGCAGCTCCACCACGCGGTCGAGCTGCTTGCGGCCGATGTCGCGATGGACCATCTCGCGTCCGCGGTACATGACTGTCACTTTGACCTTGTCCCCTTCCATCAGGAAGCGCCGGGCGTTCTTGAGCTTGAAGTCGAGATCGTGCTGATCCGTGCGGGGCCGCAGCTTCACCTCCTTGAGGCTCGCCGCGTGTCCCTTGCTCTTGTTGGCCTTCTTCTTCTGCTCGTACTTGTAGCGCCCGTAATCCATGATCCGGCACACCGGCGGACGGGCCGCCGGTGAAACTTCGACCAGGTCGAGCCCGACCTCCTCGGCGCGCGCGATCGCGGCCTCGGGCGTCATCACTCCGAGCTGCTCTCCGTCGTCGGCGATCACGCGGATCTCCGCCGCGCGGATCATCAGATTGATCCGGGGTCCGTCGTTCTTGGTGTTCCTTCTGAATTCCGCGATAACCCGGTACTCCTGGAAACGGCGCGCTAGGCGCCGTCCCCGAATGGGCGCTACGCGCGGGCGCCGGTGATTGCGCGTCCGACGCGCGCACGTTCTCTGCACACCCGGCGAGCCTCACAGGAGAGGCCGACTTCGATCACGAACACGGGTGATGCATATCGATTTCGATTCCGCGTGAGGGTCTTTGGCCGATGGTAGGCACGGGCGGGATTGAACCGCCGACCCCCACCGTGTCAAGGTGGTGCTCTAGCCACTGAGCTACGTGCCTGCTCGAACGATCTGAACTCGAACGAATTCCGAATCCCGCTCGACTCCGGCTGGTGCTCTCGCGTCCGCGCGGTTCCGGGCTAAGGACGCGAAATCGATACCGATTCGAGTCGCGCGTGTCAATTGGTGTCGGCTCCGTCGCCGGGCGTCGCCGGCTCGGGGGGCTGCCATTCGACGAGCAGCGTCGCGCTGGCGGGCCCCTGATCCACGGTGACGACCCGGAGCCCCTCCGGGGCCCGCCGCCTCAGATCCTCGACGAGCCGTCCGATGTCCCGGTCGGCGTCCACCGCCAGCACGGCCCGGCGCTCGGTGAACTCGACGGGCAGCGCGGAGCGGACCCCCCGATCGCTCTCCAGCGTCTCGAGCACGATCGCGACCGGCCGGTAGCTCGAGAGGCCCTCGAGCACGAGCGTCAGCTGGCGTCCGGAGGCTTGCGGCGCGCGCGACACGAATCCCTGCTTCTCCATCCGCTCGCGGATCGCGTCCAGATCGAGGTTCACCTCGGCCACCACCACGTACTCGAACTCGACGTCGCGGTCGGCGGCAAACATCGCCGGGCGCCGGCCGCGATCCTCCAGGATCCGGAAGCGGGTGACGTAGACGAACGGGTCGTTGCCGAGGCGCTTCGCGAGCCACGCGTTCGGCTCGCCCGAACCGTCCTCGGGGGCGGGCTCGACCGGCGCCCTGAAGTCCGCCGGGAGCATCGCCGCGGCCGCGCTCACCACCGCACCCTGCACCGCCGCGCGCAGCGCGGTGTCGCGCGGCGCGCTGTCTTTGCCGGTGATCGGGGCGACTCCGACCGACTCGGCGCGCTGCTCCTCGGCTGCGGCCGGCAGCGGCGCGATCGCGATCCACGCCAACCCGAGCAGCCGCGCACTGCGCCGCAGACTCATACCCGCACCTCCGTCACCGCGCGTCCGAACAATGCGTCCAGATCGCGCTTCAACGTCTCGTCGGGCCGCACCCCGCGCAGCGACGACACGGCGAGCACCGTCTCGCTCTGATCGGGAATCACCAGGTGGACCCGCACCGCGCACTCTCCCGGGCTGCGCTCGAGCCGCGCGCGCAGTGCGACGAGCCGATCCGGGGTGGCTTCGTCGGCGCCGATCCGCACCGTGAGCTCGCGGGCGAGCTTCTCTTCCGCGCGCTCGAGCTCGATCACCTCGCGCACCAGGATCTTCGGCGGATCGCCGATCTCGAGCGTCCCCGACACGAGCACCGGCGTCGGCCCGCCGCCGCCCTCGGCCTGATTCGCCTGCTTGAGCAGGCCGCCGTACTGGGCGTAGGGCTCGGCGAAGACGACGAGATCGAAGCGCCCGTCGAGATCCTCGAGCGTCGCGAACGCCATCAGCGCGCCGCGCCGGGTGCGCGTCTCGCGAAACGACGTCACCAGGCCGCCAGCGCGCACGTCGCGGCCGGCGCGGCCCTCGGTGTCGTTCGCCTTCGTGTCGGCGAAGCGGGCCAACTGCGACGCCACCGCCGACAGCGGATGCCCGGTGACGTAGAAGCCGAGCACCTCCTTCTCGTGCTCGAGCCGCTGCCGATCGGTCCACGGCGCCGCCGGGATCAGCGCCGGCTCGGGAGCGTCGCCGCCCGACGATCCGCCGAACAGGCTCGCCTGGCCGATCTCGCGATCGCGCTGCGCGGCGGCGCCGGCCTCGAGCGCGGTGTCGAGCGAGGCCCACACGACGGCGCGTTCGGCGTGCAGCGAATCGAACGCGCCGCACTTCACCAGGCTCTCGACCACGCGGCGGTTCACGCGCCGGCTGTCGATCCGCGACGCGAAGTCGAACACGCTGCGGAACGGGCCGCTCTGCGCGCGCGCCTCGAGCATCGACTCGATCGCCCCCGCGCCGACGTTCTTCACGCCTGCCAGCCCGAAGCGGACGCCGCCGCTCGTCACCGTGAAGTCGCGCTGCGACTCGTTCACCGACGGCGGCAGGATCGCGATCCCGAGCTGCTGCGTGAGCGCGATGTAGCTCGACAGCTTGTCGTGGTTGCCCGACTCGGTGGTGAGCAGCGCGGCCAGGTACTCGCGCGGATAGTTCGCCTTCAGGTACGCCGTCTGGTAGGTGATCAGCGCGTAGGCGGTCGAGTGCGACTTCGCGAAGCCGTAGCCCGCGAACTCCGCCATCAGCGCGAACACCTGCTCGGCCTTCTTCTTCTCGACGCCGCGCGCGACCGCGCCACTGACGAAGCGCTCGGTCTGCTTCGCCATCTCCTCGGGCTTCTTCTTGCCCATGGCCCGGCGCAGCAGGGCCGCC
>CAZPNB010000444.1:0-3948 GCA_964587305.1 uncultured Spirochaetales bacterium
ACCCGTCGAAGGAGATCCGCGATGGGGCGCTCGCGACGCCGATGGACGGCGAGCTGGCGGTGTTGAACCGCGACCTCGCCGGCACGCTCGTGCCGTACGGCGCCGCGGACGAGCGCAAAGAGCTGGAGGCGAAGCGCGACCGCGCCGCGAGCGCCGATGCGCCTTCGGTCGCGTCTCGTCTCGGCTTCCTGTCGAAGCTGGGCGGCCGTATCAATGCCGGCCGCGCCGATCTGGTCGACGCGATCGCGGCCGGCGTGACGCAGCTAGGCGACGTGGCCGAGCCGGAGCTGCCCGCCGAGCTGCGCGCGATGGCGCCCGCAGCCCGCGAGGCGTTCGTCAACGAGAAGAGCGAGACGCGCCAGCGGATCCAGGCGCGGATCGACCACCTGTCGACCGAGCGCGACGCGTATGTCGCGCAGGAGAGCGCGCGGCGCGCCGCTTCCGGGAACTCCGGCAAGGATGGGTTCGACGCGGTGGTGCTCGAAACCGTGCGCGAGCAGGCGGCTGCCGCGGGCATTGCCTACTGATCCACCGCGTCGGGGGAGGCAGGTTGCCTCCCCCGACGCATACCGATCCTCAGCCGACCTCGGACAGCTCCAGCGCGTCGCCCCAGCGCGCGCGCACCGCGGCGCGCAGATCCGAATCGCGGCGCAGACCCGGGTCGCGGCGTACCACCGCACGCGCGGCGTCGCGCGCAACGGCGAGCCAGCCGCGGTCTCGCACCAGGTCGGCGATCCGCAGGTCGGGCAGCCGGCCGTGCTGGCGCGTGCCCAGGAACTCACCCGGACCGCGGATGCGCAGGTCCGCCTCGGCGATCGCGAAGCCGTCCTGAGTCTCGAGCATCGCCGCTAGTCGCGCCTCGCTGCCCTCGCCCGCGCCGCGCGCGACGAGCACGCACGTGCCGCGCTCGAGGCCGCGGCCGATGCGCCCGCGCAGCTGGTGGAGCTGAGCCAGACCGAAGCGCTCGGCGTGCTCGACGATCATCAACGTAGCGTTTGCGACGTCGACGCCTACCTCGACCACGGTCGTGGACACGAGCACCTGCGTCTCGCCGGCTTCGAAGCGCGCCATCGCGGCCTGGCGCGCGGCCGCGTCCAGACGGCCGTGCACCAGATCGACGCGCAGATCCGGAAACGCGCCGGAGATCCGTTCGGCCGACTCGCTGGCGGCGCGCAGATCGCTCTTCTCCGACTCGTCGATCAGCGGGTACACAACGTAGGTCTGCTCCCCGCGCGCTGCCGTCTCGCGCAATAGGCGCGCGACCTCCCGCCCCTCCCCGGCGCGAACGAGCAACGTCCGCACCGGGAGCCGGCCGGGGGGCAGCTCATCGAGCACGGTCAGATCGAGGTCGCCGTGGAGCGTCATCGCGAGCGTGCGCGGAATCGGCGTCGCCGTCATCACCAGCGTGTGCGGCTGCGCTCCGCTCTCGCCGGCGCCGCGCAGCGCCGCACGCTGGCGCACGCCGAAGCGGTGCTGCTCGTCGACGACGACGAGCCCGCGGCTGCGGAAGGTCACGCCCTCCTGGAGCAGCGCGTGGGTTCCGACGGCCACGTCGATCTCACCGGCGGCGAGGCTGCGCCGGACATTCTCGGCGTGGCCCGGGCTCGCCGAGGACGTGAGCAGCTCGACGCGCAGCGCCCCGCCGCCGACGAGCTGGCGCAGCGTGCGGAAGTGCTGCTCGGCCAACAGCTCTGTCGGCGCCATCAACGCCGTCTGGTGGCCGGATTCCGCTACGGCGACCGCCGCGAGATAGGCGAGCACGGTTTTCCCGCTGCCGACGTCGCCTTCGAGCAGCCGGCTCATCGGGTGGGGGCGCGCGAGATCGCCGCCGATCTCCCGCCACGCGCCCTGCTGCGCGCCGGTCAGCGCGAACGGCAGCGCGCGCAGCGCGGTGCGCACGCGTGATCCGTCGACTCGCATCGCGATCCCAGGGGCGCGCGTCTTCTGATCGCGGCGCAGCGCGAGGCCGAGCTCGAGCAGATACAGCTCCTCCAGGATCAAGCGCTGATGGGCCGGCGTCGCCGCGGCCGCGAGCGCGAGGGCGTCGGCGTCGCTCTCCGGTGCGTGCAGCGCGCGCAACGCCGCCGCCGGGCTCGGAAGGCCGCGCTCCACGACCAGCGCCTCAGGCAGGCGGCCGGGTACCAGATCGGCGTAGTCCGCTACCGCGCGGGCGACAGCGCGGCGCAGCGCGCGCGGGTGAACGCCATCCGGCGTCGCATAGCGCGGCACGATCCGCTGCGGCACCTCCGCCGCCGCTTCGGGCTCTTCGCCGGGATCCGCTAGCACTTCCACCTCGGGGTGCTGGAGCTCCTTTGCGAAGCGGTAGCGCTTGACGTCGCCAGTCACGAGCAACAGCGCCCCCTTGCGCACGCTGCGCTCGAGCGCCTCGCCTCCGCGGAACCACTTGAGCTCGACGGTTCCGGTCTCGTCGCCGACCACGGCCTCGAACAGGCGCCCGCCGCGTCCGCGACCGCGCCAGCCGGTGAACCCGCTGCCCAGCACGCGCGCCGCAAATGTCGCGCGCCGCCCGACCTCGAGTGCGCCGACGGTCACGAGCGAGCGGCGGTCGTCGTAGCCAGCAGGCAGGCGATACAAGAGGTCCTCGACGCTGCGGACGCCGCGCTTCGCGAGCTGCGCGGCACGCCGCGGTCCGAGCCCGGGAAGCACGCTGGTCGGCTGGGAGAGTGCCCGCGAGACATAGTCGGGCTGTGCGAATGGACGCAGCTTCGCCAGCGCCTGCTCCACCGCGACGCGCCGCTCCGGCGCGTCGAGCTCGCGCCGGAACGCTTCGCGTACCTCGCGCAGCACCTTGCGCAGCTCGGGCGGCACCGCGCCGGAAGCGGCGCGAGCGGCCGCCTGTTCGACGGCATCTTCGAGATTGTGCAAGCGCTCGGCGTGGGCGAACTCGTCGCTCGCCGCGAACACGAGCGGCCGCACGACCGCCTCGATCGCCGCCTCTGCCGGGCTTCCTTCCACGCGTTGCCTCCGGACCTCAGTCTGCCAGACGCACCCCGCCGGCGCCGATCTCGACCTCGCACCCGATGATCTCGCGGCTCACCGCGGCTTCCGCCAGCGCGAGGTCGTCGCCGATCGCGACGGCGCGCGCGCCATCGGCCGTATCGCAGAGCACCACTGTCTGCGACGGCCGATCAGCCGCGTAGACCACCGTGTAGCCCCCTACGCGCGCGGTGCCCGAGAAACCCTCGGCGACCGCTACGCGCGCGGTCGCCCGCTCCGCCTCGCCGCTCACGTCGAGCGATGCGAAGCCGGAGCCCGGACGCGACGACCACAGGCTCACTCCCTGCTTCGTGAGCATCCCGCTCACGGCATTCAGCATCCCGCTCGCGCCGGCCTGGCGCCGCAAAACCTGCGCCATCCGGACCGCCGCCTGTAGCACGAAGTTGTTGAGCGGACCGCCGGCGAACGCCATCCCACCAGTGACGGTGACGGGCCGGTCTCTCGGGATGCCGAGCTCGCGCTGCTGCACGCGCACCGCCACCGGAAAGCAGCTGTACAGCTCGAAATGCGCGATCTCGTCGACCCGCAGCGCTGCAAGCTCACACGCGTGCCGTCCCGCGATCGCGAACCCCACGCAGCGGTGCAGCTCGGCACGGTTCACGAGCGGAAGCATATAGTTCGATTCGACGACAGCCCGCGGGTGGATCCACTGGCTCTCGGGCACCCCCTCGGCACGCGCGACCGCGGCCGATGTGAAGATCAGGCCGGCCGCTTGATCGACGTTCCACTGCGAGTTGTGAAGCTTCGTGTACGGGAATGCGAGCATCCGATTCGACGCCCCGGCGTCGCGAATCCGCTCGGCTGGGACCCACTCGCGGCTCCAGGCGTCCGGGTTCTCCGCCGCCACGCGGCTCATCTCCGACCACCCGCGCGCGATTTCATCGCGATGCACCGGTAGCGACTGACTCTCGGCGAAGCGCAGCGCATTCT
>CAZPNB010000445.1:0-4085 GCA_964587305.1 uncultured Spirochaetales bacterium
CCCCACTCCCCGGTGAGTGGCAGACTGCTCGGACGAACCTGTCCGCCGTTCCCGAGGAGTACCGGGCACTCGTCGAGGAAAAGCTCGCCTCTGGCAGCTTCGAGTCGCTCGAGGAGATCCTGCGCGACGGCGAGGAGGCGATGGCTGACATCCGACGTCGGTTTGGGGGCAGACTCGAGCCATGACCAGGGCCCTTCGCGAGGAGTTCAAGCTCTCGGCCGCCGAGCGTGACGGCGAGCGGTTCCCGCTGACCGACGCACAGCGCCAGGAGCTGGCCCGGCGCGTAAAAGAACTCGATGAACATCCGGAGCGCGCTCGTCCGTGGGAGGAGGTGCGCAAGCGCCTTTGGGCTCGGACGCGGGCGTGACCGGGCGACGATCAGGATTATCCGATCATCCGATCACCGGAGGTGGCCCGATGGCCAAGCGCACCGCAGAGAGGAAGGTGACCTCGGGCCGGCCGGTGCGCCGGCTTTCGGCCACCGAGCTGGCCAAGAAGCTCTCGGACGTGCTGAACCGAGTCCACTACCAGCGGGAGACGGTGATCGTCGAACGCGGTGGGAAGCCCGTGTGCCCGCTCACGCCCGTGCCCCGCTCGCTCGAGTTTCAGCTCTCGGACCTGGTGGCACTCTTCCACTCGTTGCCCTCCGCGGACGAGGAATGGGCGGCCGCGGTCGCGGAGGGCGTCGCGAAGCAAGACGAGTTCGAAGGGTTCGAGTGGCCTCGCTGATCGACACGAGCGTGCTCGTCGACGTCGAGCGCGGCCGAGTGGACTTCGGCGCCCTCCTCGAGGCGCAAGGCGACGGCGAAGTCGCGATGGCCGCCATCACCGCAGCCGAGCTCCTGCATGGAGTGCATCGCCTCCGAACCTCCAAGCGCAAGGCGCGCGCCGAAGCCCTGGTCGAGACCTTGCTCGCTTCGATTCCGGTCATCCCCTTCGATCTCGTCTGCGCTCGCGCGCTGGCCCGGGGTTTCTCGGTCGTGACTCGCGACCGGCGCAGCTTCCGGCGAATCCCCGGACTCGAGGTCGTGGACCTGACGTGACTCCGACGAAGAGTCACGCCGATCCGCTATCACTCCGCTGGTCCGAGATCGAGTTCCCGGATGCGTGGGCGATGGAATAGGTGCCGAGCGTCAGGCGCCAGCGCGGCGGGCGTTCAGCCAGGTGCGGAGCCGGCCGAGCATCGAGACGAGCGTGGTCGCCACCAGTGCCCAGCCGAGTGCCGTCACCAGCGCCGGGCTCGGCCAGCCGAGCGCCAGCGCGTCGCGTACGATCGGAACCGCGACGATCACGTAGTAGGCGATGCCGTTCCAGCGACCGAGCCGGCTGGGATGGAGGCCCGACGCGGCGAGCACCCGCGAGTCGAGCGCGTACTGAATGAAGGCGATCGCGATCAGCCAGGGCAGCGGCGCGGGCAGCACGCCGGCCCAGGCCAGCGCGGCCGCACCGATCGTCACGAAGGTGGCGTCGACGACGTGGTCGGCGAAACCGCCGAAGGCGGTCGCTTCGCCGTAGCGGCGCGCCACCCAGCCGTCGGCGAAGTCGGTGCCGACTGCGAGGAAGAACAGCGCGGCGGCAGCGGCCGGGGCTCCGTGCAGCACCGCGGCCGCGAGCGCCGGCGCGAGCAACAGGCGCAGGAGCGTCAGTGCGTTGGCGCGCGTCGACCAGGCGGTGGTGGCTTCCATCGCCGCCAATTTCACCCGCGCTGCGCCGGCTGTCGACCGCTCGCCGCCGGCGCGGCTATCGTCGGCGCCCGATGCGAGCTACGACCCGTCGCGCAATCCGCGGTCACTACCTCTGCGCGATCGCCGCGGCGGCGGCCGTCGCGTGCCCGTCCGGCGACGATCAGCAGCTGTCCGAGCTCGCCCGCGACGGCGAGAAGGTCTACCAGAACGTGTGCATCGCGTGTCACCACGGCAACCCGAATCTCGACGGCGCGATCAGCCCCGCGAACGCCGGAGCATCGGAAGAGCTGCTGGCCGCGAAGATCCTGCGTGGCGAGTATCCGCCCGGCTATTCGCCGAAGCGTCCCGGCAGCAACGCGATGCCGCGCTTCGAGTACCTGAAGGACAAGATTCCCGCTCTCGCGGCGTATCTCGCGGAAGTGAAGGAGTAGGGCGGATTAGCGGTGCGTAATCCGCCGTTCGGCGGTTCGGTGTGGCGGATTACGACCTGCGGTCTAATCCGCCCTACGCCGGCTACGCCGGGACGAAGCGCACGCCAGCGATCGTCGCGGCTCCGTCCGCGCCGAGCACACCGCGCGCGCGCGCCCGGGCCTCGAAGCGCGCGGGCTCGGCGAGCGCAATCTCCACGCCGGCGAGACCGTCACCGGCGGTGCCGGGCACGAAGACGAGCCGGCCACCGCGCGGGAGCGCGATCTCGGGCAGGCCGCCGGCGCCGCGTGCGGGCGCGATCCCGAGCACCTTCCCCCAGCGCGCCGCGAGCTGCTCCGGATCGGGGCTCGAGAGCTCCGCGCCGGTGATCGCGGTGGCCGTGCCCGTGCGCACGTGCTCGCGCCATGTCGGTCCAGCCCAGATCCAGTCGTCCCAGGCCGGCATGCCGTCGAAGGACAAGATCGCGCCGAGCTCGCGCGGGTGGAAGTGCGCGGTGCGCGCGCCCGCGTGCTCGCCTTCCCAGACCACCTGGGCACCGGAGCGCTTCGCCCGGTCGATCTCTGCATCCAGCGCCGCGTAGCCGTCGCACTGCACGATCACCATGTAGCCGGCGTCTCCACCTCGCTTCGCGATCCAGCGCTTCGCGGTGGCGTCGTCGCGCACCGGCGAGACGACCTCGAGGAACGTCTCGCCGACCGGCATCACCGCGTTCACGAGGCCGAACACGCCGACACCAGGGTCGTTGAAGCCCACCTCGATGCCGAGCACGTCGGTGAGCGCTGCAACCGTCTCGTCGAGATCGGTTGCAGCGAGCGCAATCTGTCGCAGGCGCATCAGGAGATCCGCTGGCGGCCGACGTCGTTACAGCAGCGACATCAGCGCGTACAACACGAACCAGAGGGCGAGACCCACGTGGATCGTCCCCGAGATGGTCGAGAGCGGCTTCTGGCGGCCCTGACCCGTCCCGACCAACGCGTTGGCCTCGACGGCGAGGACCACGACGAGCGCGACGATCCAGTAGAGCGCCACGTTGGTGTTCACCGCCAGCGAATTGAAGCTCTGCGCGGCAACCATGAAGAACACCATCGCGATCGAGAACAGCGTGTTGGTGCGCGACACCAGGCCGGCGCGCGCGGCGCGGGCCGGCGCCGTCTTGTCCGCCTCGCCACCGGCGGCCACCTTCTCTGCGTTGGCGATCACCACCTGCTGTGCCGGCCAGATCACGAACCACACGTTCGCCCACATCGCCGTTCCCAGCAGGGCGCCGGTGAGGATGCGCGTCATGTAGGTGCTCGCCAGCGGCTTGTTGTCGTACGTCAGCAGGATCAGCAGCAGCACCAGACCGGTCAGGAACGTGAACATCGCGCCCCAGCGGAACCACCACAACGCGTTGGGCACCAGACCGCGCGTCATCGCGCTCTTTGCCTGGCCTCCCAGCTCGGTGCCGAAGAACGGCGTCTGCACGAGGTTGAAGTAGTAGAGGATCCCGATCCAGGCGATGCCCGCGAGCACGTGGAACCAGCGGAAGAGCGCGCCGACGCCCTCCATACTCAAGATCTCCATCACGAGTCCTTTCGCTGAGCGTCCCGGCCCAATCCGGTGTCGGTCGCTATTCTACATAGGATTCGCACTCTTCGGCGGCTTTTTGCGGGTCAGCCCCGACCGCGAACACGCGGCTAGGGTTTGTCCTTGCCGAACAGGCACATCGAGAAGTACTGCGAGCCACCGCCGTAGGCGTGGCCCATCGCCTTTCGGGCGCCATCCACCTGGTGCTCGCCGGCCTGGCCGCGGACCTGCATCGCGGCCTCGGCATAGCGGATCATCCCCGAGGCGCCGATCGGGTTCGACGACAGCACGCCGCCACTCATGTTGACCGGCATGTCGCCGTCGAGCGCGGTCGCGCCCTCGTAGACCATCTTCCAGCCCTCTCCCTCCTCGGCGAAGCCGAGGTTCTCCATCCACATGGCTTCG
>CAZPNB010000446.1:0-4516 GCA_964587305.1 uncultured Spirochaetales bacterium
TTCAAGCCGAACAACCCGACGCTGTGGAACGGCCGCTACCTGAACTGGTACTTCAGCGACACCGCCGATCCTTTCATCACCCAGATCAACACCGCGGTGGTCACGGTGGCGGGCTGCAACACGGCCGGCGCGGGGACCCGCTTCGTCTCGCAGTATCGGCGCACGCGCGCCGACGCGGCGCGCCAGGTGTTCTTCGACGTGCTGTGCCTGTCGGAGCCGAAGGGCCTGCGCTTCGGTCTCGCCATCTTCCGCGAGCCGGAAGACGCCGGGGACGTGGATCCGAACGGCGGCTTCGTCGCTGCGGCGGTCGATGACAACACTCCCGCCCACGCCGCAGACCTCGAGGCGCACATCGGCAACACCAAGCTCTACGGCGCGACGCCGCTGTCCGAGACGGTGTTCCAGCTCTACACCTACCTGATGTCGCGGACGGTGGCGAACATCCCGTTCGGCAAAGACAACGTGACGAAGTTCCCGGCCTACGCTTACAACAAGAACGGCGACGCCTCGGGCGCGGCCGGCGGGATCCTCCCAGACCCGGTTCTGTTCGGGTGCCAGAAGAACTTCATGATCGTGGTCACGAGCGGCTTCGCAACGCGCGACGACTTCGACGTCGAGGTCGTGACGAACACCGCGCAGGGATTCGCCAATTTCGGCACGCTGATCGGCGACTACTGGACGGAGACCGCGCCCCCGTCTCCCGCGCCCGACGTCGACGTTCCCGGCACGGCCGAGGAAAACTCGCTGTATCTCGACGACGTCGCCAAGTACATGCAGGACAAGGACCTGCGGCCCGACTTCCCGGACGATCAAACGGTCGACCTGTACACGATCGGCTTCGGCACCACCGACACGGAGAACGCGTACCTCGACCGCGTATCTGAAGTCGGCAACGGGCTCGCCTTCCACGTTCAGGACGGCTCTGGGCTGTCCGCGGCGCTCGTCTCGGCGCTGAACGACATCATCGAGAAGTCGCGCTCGTTCACGGCCGCCACCGTGCCGTCGGCGCGCACGGCCGACGGCGGCGACTTCTACAACAGCTTCTTCCTGCCGTCGGGCAAGACCGCGTTCTGGGAAGGGCACCTGCGCGCGTGGCACTTCAGCGCCGCCGGCGAGATCCTCGATTCCAACGGCGACTGCGCGCTGGTCGACCCGGACGGCGGCGGCGAGTGCAACAACGGCCCGTTCCAGACGATCTGCCAGCCGCCCAACACGGTCGGCTGCGTGGTGCCGTTCTGGGACGCGGGCGACGAGATGCCGCCGGCGGGCGCCTCGAACGTCTCCGGCGTCCGCCAGCTCTTCGCCTCGAAGCTCGACGGCGGGGTCCCACCGGGTCCGGTGCGCACCGACGTCACGGCTGCGCTGACCGCGGCGGATCTGAAGATCCAGACCTTCGCGGTGCCGCCGTCGCCAGCGCCGAATTCGGCGCAATACACCATCAAGGGCAGCACCGCGCTGAACGCCGAGGGCCTCGCCGACGAGGTGGTCGCGTTCGCGCGCGGCTGCTTCTTCGGCAGCGGCGTCGAGACGACGGACGTCGCGACGGGCCGACCGTGCGAGGAGCGCCCGTGGCTGCTCGGCGACATCTTCCACTCCGACCCGATCGTGGTGCGCAACCCGCCGGATCGCAGCCTCGGCGCGGCCTACGACGCGTTCAAAGCCGCCTACCTCGACCGCGACCGCGTGATCTTCACCGGCACCAACGGCGGCTATCTCGAGGCGTTCCAAGCCGGCGACTGGGACGGGTCGAACCTGGTCTACGACGAGGGCACCGGCGTCGAGCTGTTCGGCTTCATGCCGTGGGAGCCGCGCACCAAGATCAAGAACCAGCCGATCGACGACCCGGCCAACCGCACCCACTACGTGGACGGCGCGCCGCAGGTGGCCGACGCGTGGCTGTACAGCACGGCGACCGTCGCAGCACAGGCCGATTCCGACTGGCGCACGGTGCTGGTCGGCGGGCTGCGCGAGGGCGGCCGCCATTACTACGCGCTCGACGTGACCAACCCGAGCGGCACGACCGGGCCGGCCGGGAACCTGCCGTACCCGGGCCTCCTGTGGGAGTTCCCGAACGAGAACGACGCGAACGTCGGGGGTGGCGATTACCTGCACATGGGCCAGACCTGGGGCCAGGCGGTGCTGACGCGCGTCCGGCTGAACGTCGGCGGCAACAACAACGGCGGCCAGGGCTTCGAGCGCTGGGTGGCGATCGTGGCCGGCGGCTACGACGTGACGAGCGACCCGAACCCCGCCACCGTCGATCCCAGCGACGCCTACGTCGCGGGGTCGACGAAGGGCCGCGCGATCTACATGCTCGATCTGAAGACCGGCAGAGTGATCGCGCAGCAGAAGGTGGGCTTCAACGCCGACGCCAACGCCCTCACCACCCCCGAGACCGGGATGTTGTACTCGCTGCTGTCGACGCCGGCGGTGCTCGACCTCGACGCCGACGGCTTCGCCGACCTGGTCTACATCGGGGACCTCGGCGGCAACCTGTGGAAGTGGGTGATCCAGCCGATCGGTGAAGACCGTGTCAACGACGCGTCGGGTGTGCGCACCCAGCCGGCGTGGAAGTTCCAGAAGATCTTCCAGGCATCGACGGACACGATCTCCGGAGACGTGTACTACAAGAACATCTTCCAGCCGCCCGCCGCCGCCTACGTTGGGAGCAAGCTGTGGATCGGGTTCGGCACCGGCGAGCGCGCGGCGATCGGCTTCAAGGGCGTTACCGGCGCCGGCAACGACGAGAACAACCGGTTCTACGGGATCACCGATCCCGACCCGTTGGCCTCCAACCCGATCGCGCCCGCGGTATTGACGGAGGCGGGGCTCACGAACATCACGACGGTCGGCACTCCGGTGACCTCGACGCGCGGCTACTACTTCATCACCCCCGACGGCGAGAAGTTCGTGACCACCACCGTGATCTTCGCGGGCAAGGTGATCACCGCGTCGTTCACGCCGTCCCAGCTCCAGCTCGGCGATCCGGGCTTCGACCCGTGCACGCAGCGCGGCAGTGGAAAGCTCTACATCTTCGATCTGGTGTCGGGTCACGGCGAGTTCCTCGACGGCGCCAACAACGAGACGCGTTCGACGGACGTCGGCTCCGGCATGCCGACCGATCCCAAGATCTCGATCGGGGTCGGCGGGTCCGACAACAAGATCGTGATCCAGAAGAGCGGAACCGAGATCGAGATCTTCGACGCAGAGGACGTCGACTTCGGCCGCGGCATCATCTACTGGCGCGAGATGCACTGATCCAGGTGGGATTCGAGAGGAGGGGCAGCATGCGAGGATTCGCGATCGGCGTCGCGGTCGCTGCGATTTCCATCGGCTGCGGCGAGAGCGAGGCCCCCATAGCGGGAGAGCTCGATCCGTCCGCAGCGGGCGCGATCACGGCGGAGGCCGGCAACCAGCCTCCGATCATCGAGAGCGTGCGGCTCGAGCCGGCCGAGCCGGCGCAGGGGGCCACCGTGCAGGCGGTGGTGATGGCGCGCGACCCAGACGGCCAGCGCGTGACGCTCGGCCACCGCTGGTTCGTAGACGGCGGCGAGCGGCAGACCGGCGACGCGAGCCTCGCGCTCGACGGCGTGGACAAGGGCGCGGAGATCCGCGTGTCGGTCACCGCGAGCGACGGCGCGCTCGACACCGCGCCGGTGGAAGCCACCGCGCGCGTGATCGACCGGCCGCCGTCGATCACGAGTACGGCGCTCTCGCCGCAGGACTCGGTCTCGCCCGGCCAGCCGGTGAGCGCCCAGGTCGGCAGCGTCGACCCCGACGGCGACCTCGTCGATTTCGAGTATGTCTGGTTCGTGAACGGCGAGCGGCGGGAGGCGTCCGGCTCGCTGTTCGCCACCGACGGCCTCGCGAACGGCGACGAGATCCATGCCGAGGTGCGCGCGACCGACGGCGCGAACTGGACCGAGTCGGAGCGTACGCCGCCGGTGACGGTCGGCAGCGCGCATCCCGAGATCACGTCGGCCCCACCCGGCTTCCGCGAAGACGGCGTGTTCCGCTATCCGGTCGAGGCGGTCGATCCCGACGGTGACAGGCGCCTGCGCTACGCGCTCGAGGAGGGGCCGGAGGGCATGGCAATCGACGCGGTGCTCGGCGAGCTGGTCTGGCGGCCGCGCAACGACCAGCACGGCGTCCACCCGGTGAGCGTCGTCGTCCGCGACTCGACGGGCCTCTCGACGAAGCAGTCGTTCTCGGTGACCGTGCAAGAGTCGAAGAAGGACGTCCCGGCCGCCGCCGCCCCGGAAGAGGCCAAAGCGCGTTGATCAGCGGCTAGTCTACCCTCCCGGAACGGAGGGCCCATGGCACGACTCGATCGGAGCGTCGACCCCAAGCGCGAGTACGAGCGCAAGCTGATGACGCCGGAGCAGGCGGCCGGGCTGGTCGAGTCGGGGGATCTCGTCTGGATCCCGAGCACGCACGTCCCGCCGGCGATCCTCGCGGTGCTCGCGACGCGCGAGGCCCTGCTGCGCGACGTGACGATCCCCAGCGTGAGCATCCC
>CAZPNB010000447.1:0-2588 GCA_964587305.1 uncultured Spirochaetales bacterium
TTCCGGGCATAGGCGGGCGCCAGGAGCGAGAAGGTTGCCGGCGCGGTCATGCTCGAGAGCGTGCCGTCGTTCGGCGGGTTCGAGATGACCAGACCCGAGTAGCCCGAGTCCTTCAGCTTCTCGACGCCGATCGCCATCACCAGGTCGTAGGCGCCGCTGGCGACGGCGTAGGCGGCGTTGCGGATCGCCTCGCTGCCGGTCGCGCACATGTTCTCGAGCCGGGTCACCGGCTTGTAGGGCAGCTTCAGGGCCTCGGAGAGCATCAGGCCCGAGATGCCGCTGGCCATGGTGCCGAGCCAGTAGGCATCGACCTCCGCGGGGTCGATGTTCGCGGACCGGTAGGCCTGGCCGGCGGCCTCGACGAGCAGGTCGTCGGCGCCTCTGTCCCAGTGCTCGCCGAACTCGGTGCAGCCCATCCCGACGATCGCGACGCGATCCTTGATGCCTCTGCTGGCCATGGCTCTTCTCCTTCTTGGCGGCGGCTAACGCCGCGGCCGCGCTTTCCAGAAATAGTTGTGGACTCCCTGCCCGGTGTAGAAGCGGCGGAACGTCATCTCGAGCTCGTCGCCGATCGCGACCTTCTCGGGCTCGACGTCGGTCAGCTCGCACGAGAGCCGCCCGCCGCTCGCGAAGTCGAGCACCGCCGCCACCACCGGCGGCTGCAGCGAGTAGGCGAGGTGGTCGAGCGTGTAGGTAGCAATCCGGCAGCCCTGATCCGCGAACGGCTCCTCGCGCATCTGGTCGACGGTGCCGCACGCGCTGCACACGCGCTGCGGCGGTAGCTGGCCGGCGCCGCAAGCGGTGCAGCGCGAGCCGACGAAGCCGAGCTTCCAGTGCTCGTTGCGGCGCATCGGCGGCGCAGCGGGGCGCACCGGCTCGGGGCGCCGCGGCGGCTCGAACGGCAGGATGCCGCGCCACTTGAGATAGGCGTTGTAGCCGAGGTCGCTGCGCTTCGACGCGATCCACGTATCGACGGAATGGGCGGGGCGACCCGCGGCGACGCGGCTCGTGACCTCGAACACCGCCGCGTCGCATCCGTCGGCGAGCGACGCGACCAGGATCCGGTCGCCCGGTGCCGCGCGATCGAGCGCGCGCGCGAGCAAGAGGCCGGCGTGCGCGGCGCCAGCCCGGCCGACCGACGCGGCGAGCGGGTCGGCGAGCTGCTCAGGCTTGAGCTGGAGCGCGCGTGGCAGGCCGGCGGTCGCGCGCGACAGCGTCGCGTCGAGGATCACCGTCGCCAGCTCCGACGGCTCGACGCCCGCGTCCTTCAGCGCGCGGATCACGACGTCGGCCAGCACCGGCGCGAGCACGTCGGCGCCGAAGCGCTCCTCCCACTGGCTCGCGAAGCGGTCTTCGGGCAATCGCCACACGTCGAGCACTTCGGTGGTGGCGGACGCGCGGCCGCGCAGCACGGCGATCGCATCGTCGTCGGGGCCGCAGATGAAGCTCACCGCAGCATCGCCGCCGCCGCTCTCGCGCGCGCCGCCGGGCGCGCCGATCACGACGTCCGACGCGGCGACCAGCACGCGCTGGCCGGCGGCGGCGAGGCCCTGGCCGAGCAGCAGCGCAGAGAGCCCTGCGCGCGAAGTTCCGCCGAGCTCGAACGAGCCGATGCGGTCGGACAGCGACAGCGCCGAGTGCAGCGTCGCGGCGTTCGACTTCTCGGCGTACGGCGGGCTCGTGGTTGCGAAGATCAGCGCGTCGAGCGCGGTGTCGGCGGCGACGGCGTCGCGGCAGGCCTCCACCGCCATCGACACGGAGTCCTCGTCGTAGCTCGCCGCGGCGCGCTCGCCCCGGCCAGCGCCGATCGCGGCGCGCGACAGCCGGAAGTAGGGGACGTAGCTGCCGTAACGGGTGATACCAGACACGGGGGGCTCCTCGAGGTTGTCGGTACGGTCCCTGCCGGGCGAGGCGGAGAAAGACGCTGGCATTCTAGCCCGAGCGAGGCCCGGCGGGATAGCATCCTGTCCATGCAGTTCTCGATGATCTTCGAAGCGCAGATCGCCGATCCGTCGCGCGCCGGCGAGTTCCAGGTGATGCACGAGTGTGTCGAGCAGGCCGTGCTCGCGGAGCGGGTCGGCTTCGATCGCGTGTGGAGCGTCGAGCACCACTGCCTGAAGTGGTACGCGCACATGAGCGCTCCGGAGACCTTCCTCGCCTACGTCGCAGCCAAGACCGAGCGGATTCGGATCGGCCACGGCGTCGTGTGCCTGCCGTTCCGCATGAACCATCCCGTCAAGGTCGCCGAGCGCGTGGCGATGCTCGATATCCTGTCGAAGGGACGCGTCGACTTCGGCATTGGCAAGGGCGGCACGCTCCAGGAGGCCGGCGCATTCCAGACCGCGATGGAGGAGATTCCGGCGATGCTCGAAGAGAGCGCCCGGATGATTCCGCGGATGTGGCGCGAAGAGGTGTTCGAGCACCACAGCGCGCTGATCGACATCCCGCCCCGGCCGATCGTTCCGAAGCCCTATCAGCAACCGCACCCCCCGATGTACCTGGCGTGCACGCGCGAGGCCACGCTCCATCAAGCCGGGGAGTGGGGTCTCGGCGCGCTGGTGCTGGGCTTCGCCGGGCCCGACGACATC
>CAZPNB010000448.1:0-5372 GCA_964587305.1 uncultured Spirochaetales bacterium
TGGAGCGCGCATACGCGCTCGAGCCGCGCAACGCCGAGATCGTCTACCACTTGTCGCTGGTGCTGAAGTTCCTCGGCGAGATCGCGCCCGCCGCGAATCTGCACGCCAAGGCGCGCGAGCTGGATCCGAGTATCGGCTAGCAAGCGCCCAAGGCGCGCGCAGCGAGGCGAAGCCGAGCGAAGATCGAACGGGCTAGCGCGACCCGCGGCGCCGCCGCGCCAGACCCAGAACGCCCGCCGCACCGGCGACCAGCGTCACAAGCCCCGGCGGCTCGGGAAGCGAACCGACCTCCCCCGCGAAGTTCGTCGGTGAGTTGGCTTCCTGGCGGCGGTTGGTGCCACCGAAGTCCTCGTGCAGCGCGTCGACGCCGTCGGTCGGCAGCTCGCCGGAGCCCCAGGTGATCGTGTCAGCGAGGGGGATGCCGAGGGTGTCGGCGACGGTGGAGTGGAAGTTCGCGGCATCGAACACGAAGTCGGGCGTGACGGCACCGGGCTGCGACGCGAAAGCCGGCGTGGCGATCAGGAAATGCCGGTTCGCCGTGTTGTTGTTCCCGTTCCCGTTGATATCCGGGTCGAGATCGGTCGGGAAGGTGTAGGTGGTGGCGGTAGCCGAGGAGCTGAAGGTGTGATCGATCAGCTCGTCCTGAAAATTGATGTCGGTGAACCACTCGACGTACTGGACCGACCCGTCCGCGTTCGAGTAGACCTCCGTGATGTCCCAAAAATGGAACAACGCTCCGGCCGGAAGCGGTGTCAGCGCCACGGCCACCAGCAGCAGCGGAAGAGCGGAGCGGATCGGCGATCGCCTACCGGCGTTCATCGGGGACCTGCGGGAGATCAAGTGCATCTGAGAACTCCAAGTCGCCTTCCAGGATTTGCTGCGGATCTCTCAAGTAATACACCAGCTCTGGGCCGGGGCCCCATCGCACCGAGGCAGCGCGATCGCCGACGCGGATCGCGGCCCGGGCTCCGCCCGGTGCGCCGGCGCGCTGCGCGATCGCATCGGCGGCCGCGGTCGCGCCGGGTGCGAGGGGGCGCCTTTCCAGCACCGTGCCCGACGGCAGGGAGTACAGCGAGGCCATCGTCGGCTCGAGCAGCGGCTTGGGCTTGTCCGCCAGGAGCTGCTCGCCGATCTGCCGCACGGCAGACACCTCGCGCGCCATCACGCTCTTGCGGTGGGGCGAGTGCCCCTGGAGCCCGAGCGCGTGGCCGAGCTCGTGGGTCGCGCTGCCGAGCAGCTCGGCCGCCGCGAGCTCGATCGGCCGGCCCCACGCGTCGCGCTCGGCCCGGCGCAGCAGGATCTGCGCCGAGATCATCCGCGCGCGCAGCGGCCCGTCACCCGCGAACGGCGGCGTCACTTCGCAGTCCGCCGCGGTGCGCGCGCCCTCGCGACCTCGCTCGCGGAAGCGCAGCTTCACCGGCGCCGGGCCCTCGACCACGGTGAATCGGAGCCCGCGCACGGCACCTTCCCAGGCGCGCAGCGCGCGTTCCAGCAGCTCGCGCTCGGAGCCACTCGCCTCGGGCGGCAGCGACACGCGCAGCGGCGCGTCGAGCGGCCAGCGGCACAGGAAGAACAGCAGCGCGTCGTCGGCCGGCAGCAGATACGGCGTCGCGTCCCCGAGCGCGCCGATCGGGAGCCCCGCCAGCTCCGGCCGCGAGCGCGCCCACTCCTCGGCGTCCCAGGCCGGCGCGCAGCCGGCGGCGAACGCCGCCGCCAGCACAGTCGCCGCCCTCGCCGTCCACTTCGAGACGAACGCCCGGCTCAGAGCGGCAGGTCTCCAGTCGCCGCGCGCGTGCTCCCGTCGCGCAGGTAGGCGTCGATCGTGCGCTGCGCGATCCTCCACTGGTGCACTTCGTCGGCCCCGTCGGCGAAGCGGGCCCAGCGCGCCTGGGTGGCCATCTGCGCCAGCGGCGTGTCCGTCGAGTAGCCGAGCGCGCCGTGCACCTGGATCGCGCGGTCGATGATGCGGCCGAGCGCGTTCGCGACGAAGTGCTTCGCCATCGACACCTCGCTGCGGAAGTCGCTGCCGCGATCGATCAGGTACGCGGCGTGCAGCACCATCAGCTTCGCCTGGTACAGCTCCATCGTCGAGTCGGCGATCATCCACTGGATCCCCTGCTTCTCCGACAACAGCGACCCGTGCGCGAAGCGCTTCGTCGCGCGGTCGACCATCCGGTCGAGCGCGATCTCGGCCTGTCCGATCCAGCGCATGCAATGCGCGAGGCGGGCCGGGCCGAGCCGGGCCTGCCCGAGCAGGTGGCCCTGCCCGCGACCGCCGAGCATGCGGTCGGCGGGAACGCGCAGCCCGGTGATGCGGATCTCGCAGTGGTTGTGGCCGCCGGACATCGTCTCGACGTCGCGCACGATCTCCCAGCCCTCCGCCGGCAGGTCGACCAGGAACGCGCTGTTGGCAGCCTGCGGAAGCTCGGGCGCTTCCTCGGTGCGCGCGATCAGGATCGCGAACTTGGCGCCGCGCGCGCCGGAGATGAACCACTTGTGGCCGTGGATCACCCACTCGTCGCCTTCGAGCACGGCGCGCGTCTCGATCAGCGTCGGGTCGGAGCCCGCCACGTCGGGCTCGGTCATCGCAAAGCAGGAGCGCGCGCGGCCCTCGCACAGCGGGCGCAGGTAGATCTCCTTCTGCTCGGAGGAACCCCAGTGCAGCAGCGTGTGCATGTTGCCCTCGTCGGGCGCCTGAGCGTTGAGCGCGAACGGCCCGAAGCGCGCCTTCGCCGCCTCGGCGGAGACCGCGGCCATCGCGACGTGGCCCAGGCCCATGCCGCCGTACTCGGCGGGCATGTGCGGCAGCCACAGACCCCACTCGTGGGCGGCCTTGCGCATCCGGATGATGCCGGCGACCAGCTGGTCGCGGTTGTGCTCGTCCATCTCGTTCTCGGTGGGCTTCACCACCGTGTCGATGAACTCGCGGACCTTCCGGCGCAGCGCCTCGAGCTCGGGGGGAAAGCTGAAATCGATCGCCATGCCACTCCTCCTGGCCTTGCCTGCACGCGTGCGGGCCATCTTAGCCGCTCCCCCACGGCCCGAGATATGCTCGACCGCATGCCCGAGCTGCGTGGCGCGGCGACGCGCCGCCGCCTGATCCTCGCGTTGGCCCTGGCCGCGGCGTACCTCGTCGCGGAGCTCGCCGGCGCGCTCTGGACCGGCTCGCTCGCGCTGCTCGCCGATGCGGGCCATATGGCCTCCGATGTCGCCGCGCTCTCGCTCGCGCTGTTCGCGGCGTGGGTCGCCTCGCATCCCGCGGACGACCGCTGGACCTACGGCCGCTCGCGCGCCGAGATCCTCGCCGCGCTCGCCCAGGGCGTCGCGCTCGCGGTCGTCGCGTTGCTGATCGCGCTCGAGGCGTTCGAGCGCCTCGGCGCGCCGCAGCCGGTTTGGGGAGCCGGCGTGCTCGCGATTGCGACCGGCGGTCTGCTCGTGAACCTCGCGGCGCTCGTGATCCTCGGCGGCGATCACGAGCACAGCATGAACGTGCGCGGCGCCTGGCTGCACGTGCTCTCCGACGCGCTGGGCAGCGCGGGCGCGATGCTCGCCGGACTGCTCGTCTGGCAGCTCGGCTGGCTGTGGGCGGATCCGGCCGCGTCGCTGGCGATCGCGTCGCTGGTGCTCGTCTCCGCATGGCAGCTGATCCGCGATGCCGTCGACGTGCTGATGGAGGCAGCGCCGCGCGGGCTCGACGTCGACACCATCCGCCGTGATCTGGCGTCGCTGGTCGGCGTCCGCAGCGTGCACGACCTGCACGTGTGGACGCTCGGCCAGGGTCGGGTCGCGCTGTCCTGCCATCTCGTGGTGGCTCGCGTCGACCGCTCGGAGGTGTTGATCTCCGACGCCTATGCGCTGCTCGGCAACCACCATCGGATCGATCACGCCACGATTCAGGTCGAGCCCGAGAGCCTCGCCGACGCGTCGCCGCGCTCGGTGTGCGCACTCGGCTGCGATCCTTGACGGAGTACGCCATGCCCTGGTTCATCTACCTCGGCCACGACGGGCCGCGCGGCCGCGAGCTGCGGCCGATCCATCGCCCTGCGCATCTCGCCGGCCTGGAGGGCCTGGAGCGCGCGGGCCGGATCCGCCACGCCGGCCCGATGCTCGGCGACGACGGCGCGCCGCTCGGCAGCGTGGTGCTATTCGAGGCAGAAGACCTGGCTGACGCGCGCGCAATCGCCGCGCGCGACCCGTACGTCACCGAGGGGATCTTCGAGCGCTACGAGGTGCGCGAGACGAAGGTGGTGTTCCCGCGCTGACGCGCAGGCCGTCAACGTGCGCCTTGGTGTTCGGGCTCGTCGAGCACACCAGCGACCTTCGACCGGCGCGCCTCGGCGCGCCGAATCTCTTCCTGGCGGCGGCGGCGCTCCTCGTCGGATACCGCGAGCACGACGAGCGGATCCAACCGCTGCCACATCGGCATCAACGAGAGCATCGCGGCCCACAAGGACGAGGTCCGCAGCGCCGCGGCGATGAACCCGGCCGAGAAGACAATCGAGACCGCCTCGATCGAGGCCCGCTGCCACGGGCTGGTCTCGATCTCGTGACCGGCCAGGTCCAGACGGAGCTCCTCGATCGACGCGAGCAGGTTCTTGCTCATCGCGAGCGCATGGTTCTGGAGTCCCGCCGAAATCTCGCGATCGCGGATGCGGGGAATCGTCCCTTCGGCGGCGACCGACGCCGGGTCGGGGATCCGGACGGTGGACTGCGTGCCCGCGAACTCGGGCTGCCACTCGCCTCTGGGGGCGCCTCCGCCGCTCGACGCACCGCCACCGCCGACCTCGACGCGGAGGCCGCGTTCCCAGCCGCCCGTCGTTCCACCGCCACCGCCGGCGCCCGCGTCCGCGTCCTGCACGACCGGCACGTCGTCCGGATCGGACGGCTCCTCCGGCGCGGGGACCACTGGAGCCGGTGGCGGCGAGGTGAGCTGAATCTGTGCGGCCATCGGACCCACGCTCGCAACGCCGTCGGAAACCTCCACCTGGTACGCCGGCGCCGCTGTGATTCCGTCGTGGACGAAGTGCACCTCGCCGGCCGCAATCTGCGCCTGTGTGAAGCTCGATACCCCGGCCCCCGGGCTCGACACCAGCTCGAAATAGCCACCGGTCACACCGGACACGGTGAACGACAACCCGGCTGCTGCGTCGTCGACATCGGCCGCCGACAGAAAGGCCGCCGACAGAACGGCAGTACCGCCCGCCACAAGCGTGAGCTGGTTGTTGAGGAACGCCGGCGCGTCGTTCACCGGGGTCACCGCGAGCGTCACCGCGGCGGCGTTCGAGACGCCGTTCGCGACATCTCGAATGATGTAGGTGAAGCTGTCGGCGCTCGTCTCCCCGCCGTCGTGGGTATAGGTCACGGTGCCGTCG
>CAZPNB010000449.1:0-4250 GCA_964587305.1 uncultured Spirochaetales bacterium
GAGAAGAGCCTGGTCGCCTCGCTGGGCGAACGGGGCGCGCGCTACCTCTCCGCCGACGCCCAGGGCTCGGCGGAGAAGCAGCTCGCCGATCTCGAGAACCTTTTGACGCGCGGCGCCGACGTGCTCGTGGTGGTGGCGCACGACCCCGACGCGCTGGGTCCGGCGCTCGCCAGCGCGCACGCCGCAGGCATTCCAGTCGTCGCCTACGACCGCCTGATCGAGTCACCCGACGCCTTCTATCTCTCGTTCGACAACCGCCGCGTCGGTCAGATCCAGGCCGAGCAGATCCTCGCGGTGCGGCCGGGCGGGCGCTTCGCGTTCATCAAGGGCTCGCCGCAGGACCCCAACACGGAGTTCGTGTACGCCGGCCAGCTCGACGTGTTGCGCCCGGCGATCGACGCGGGGCGCGTGCAGGTGGTCGGCAATCAGTACGTCGACGGCTGGCTCCCGGAAATAGCGCAACGGGTGACGGAGCAGATCCTGACCCGCAACGGTGGGCGCGTCGACGCGTTCGTGTGCAGCAACGACGGCATGGCCGGCGGCGTGGCGGCCGCGCTCGCGTCGGGAGGCCGCTCCGGCGTGCCGGTTTCCGGGCAGGACGGCGACCAGGCCGCACTGAATCGGATCGCGCAGGGACGCCAGACGGTCAGCGTCTGGAAGGACAGCCGCGCGCTCGGCCGCGCCGCGGCAGAGGTGAGCGTCGCGCTCGCCGGAGGCGTGCGGCCCGAGCAGATCGCCGGCGCGCGAACCTTCACGACACCGGGTGGCGTACGCGTGCCGGCGCTGCTGCTCGAGCCGGTCGCGATCACCCGCGAGAATCTCGACCGGGTGATCGAGGCGGGCTGGGCGAGCCGCGAAGCGGTGTGCCGCGGCGTCGCCGCGGGCCCGGAAGCGCCTCCGGCGTGTCGCCCGAAGCCTTGAGCGCGAGCGACGCGACCCGCACGCGCGGCCCGACACCGAGCGTTCGCACCGGCGCCATGCTCGTAGCACTCGGGGTGCTGTGGATCGCGCTCGACGTCGCCACCGGCGGCCTGTTTCTGTCGCCGCGCAATCTGGTGAACCTCGCCGTCCAGACCAGCTCAGTCGGTGTGATGGCGACGGGCATGGTGCTGGTGATCGTCGCGCGCCAGATCGACCTCTCGATCGGGTCCGTGCTCGGCTTCACCGGGATGGTGATCGCGGGCCTGCAAGTGGAGGATGGGCTGCCCGGCGGTCCGTTTCCGTGGCCGATCGCACTTTGCGCCGGCCTGGCACTCGCTTGCGCGATCGGCGCCTGGCACGGCGCGTGGGTGGCCTACGCACGGCTTCCGGCCTTCGTCGCGACGCTCGCGGGCCTGCTCGTGTTCCGCGGCGCCGCCTGGCTCGTGAGCGACGGCCGCACGCTCGCCCCGCTCGATGCCACCTACACCCGCGTCGGAGGGGGGCTGCACGGGACGATCGGCGCGACCGCGACGTGGTGGCTCGCGGGGGCCGTCGCGGCCGGTCTCGTCGCGACGCGCCTCGTCGCCCGGCGCCGCGCGCTCGACGCCGTCCTGCCCGCCGCCGCGGTGCTCGCGTTCGCGGCGATCGCCAACTCCGTTCCGGCGCCGGACGGCTCGCCCGCAGGCCTGCCGCTGCCCGTGCTGGTGCTAGGCGCGGTCGCGCTGGCGGTCCACGGGCTCGCGACGCGCACCCGCTTCGGGCGCCATGTGTTCGCGATCGGTGGCAGTCCGCGCGCTGCGGAGCTCGCCGGCATCGACGTGCGCGGGGTGACGCTGCGCGCGTTCACGCTGCTCGGCGGGCTCGGCGGGCTCGCCGCGGTGCTCACCACCGCGCGGCTCGGCGCCGGAACCAATTCGATGGGAACTCTCGCGGAGCTCGCGGTGATCGCGGCCGCGGTGCTGGGCGGCACCTCGCTCGCCGGCGGTGCCGGCAGCGTCGGAGGGGCCTTGCTCGGCGCGCTGTGGATGCAGAGCCTCGAGAACGGCATGGTGCTGCTCGACGTCACCAGCGCGCTGCGCCAGGTGGCGATCGGCCTGGTCCTGTTGGTCGCGGTGGCCGCCGACGCGCGCTGGCGCGGAGCCGCCCCGTGAGCGGACCGGTGCTGGAGCTCGCTGCGCTCACGAAGCGCTTCGGTGGCGTCACCGCCGTGGACGGCGTGAGCCTCGCCGTCGATGCGGGCGACGTGGTCGCGCTGGTCGGCCACAACGGCGCCGGCAAGACGACGCTCGTCGAGCTGTTGTCGGGCGCGCTGCGACGCGACGCGGGGGAGATCCGCGTGAACGGGCGCGGCGTCGCGCTGCGCTCGCCGCGCGAGGCCCAGCTCGCAGGCATCGCCACGCTGCATCAACACCTGGCGCTCGCCGACAACCTCGACGCTGTCGCCAACGTATTCCTCGGCCACGAGCGGTGCACCCGGGTCGGGCTGCTCGACGAGGACGCAATGGAGCGCGAGGCGCTCGAGCTGCTCGCGCGGCTCGCGCCGGGCTTCGGCGCCGTCCGCGAGCCGGTAGCGCGCCTCTCCGGTGGGCAACGCCAGCTGGTCGCGATCGCGCGCGCGCTGCGCCTCGACGCGAAAGTCCTGCTGATGGACGAGCCCACTGCGGCGCTCGGTCCCGGCGAGCGGCTTCGCGTGGCGGAGCTGGTGCGCCGGCTCACCGGCGACGGGCTCGCGATCCTGCTGGTGAGTCACGACCTCGAGAGCGCGCTGGCGCTGGCGCAGCGCGTCGCGGTGATGCGCCGCGGGCGGCTGGTCGCGACGCGCGCGAGCGCGGAGCTCGACGCCGCCGCGCTCGCCGCGCTGGTGGTGGGTGAGACCGACTGAATCGCGTGCAGCCGGTCAAGCCCGCGTGATCAACAGGCACCCGCCGAGCGGACCACCGCCGGCCGCCGCGACCGCGACGCGGGGATCGCCCGGCACCTGTCGCGCTCCTCCGTCGCCCCAGAGCTGCACGCACGCCTCGTGCAGGAAGCCGTAGCCGTGCAGTCGGCCGCCCGAGAGCTGGCCGCCGTTCGTGTTGAGCGGGATCTCGCCATCGCGCGCGATGCGCGCGCCGCCCTCGATGAACGGCCCCCCCTCCCCCTTCGCGCAGAAGCCCAGCGCCTCGAGCCAGGCCAGCGCGATGAAGCTGAAGCCGTCGTAGAGCTCGGCGACGTCGACGTCGCCGGGGCGGAGGTCGGTGCGCTCCCAGAGCATCTTCGCCGCGTCGCGCAGCGCCATCGTGGTCATGTCGTCGAACTGGTCCCACGACGGACGTCCGCGCAGCGCCGAGCCCACCGCCTCGACGCGCAGCGGCGGGCGGCGCAGATCGCGCGCGCGATCAACGTGCGAGACGATCATCGCGGTAGCGCCGTCGCACGGCACGTCGCAGTCGTAGAGACAGAAGGGCGTGGACACCATGCGCGCCGCGAGGTAGTCGCCCAGCGTCATCGGGTCGCGGTAGATCGCGTTCGGGTTGCCCGCAGCGTTGCGGCGCGCGTTCAGCGCGATCCAGGCCAGCTGCTCGCGGGTGGTGCCGTACTCGTAGAAGTGTCGCTGCGCGTTCAGCGCGATCCAGTTGGCGGCCGAGTACGCGCGGAACGGCAGCGTGTACTCCATCGTGGAGCCGGAGGCGCGGAAGCCGGCGCCACCGGCCATTCCGATCCCCTGCCGCCCGCCCTTGCCCTGCGCGGTGCCCTCCCAGACCGAGCGGAAGCAGAGCACGTGGGTGGCGAGGCCGGTCGCCACGGCGGCGCAGGCATCGATCACCGAGCCGAGCTGGCCGGGCAGCTCGATGCCGCCGGTGTACCAGTCGAGCTCGAGGCGCAGCGCGTCGTGCACGTCGGTGATTCCGGCGCCGGTGAATCCGGGCGCACCGCCCATCGCACCCGGGTAGGTGGCGAGGCCGTTGATGTCGCGCGGCGTGAGCCCGGCGTCGGCGATCGCGGCGAGGCAGGCGTCGAGCGTCAACTCGAGTGGGTCGCGCCCGAGGCGGCGGCCAATCGCGGATTGGCCGATGCCGGTGATCGCAGCGCGGCGCTCGAGGATCTCCATCACTCGTCTCCCGATGCGAGCGGCTCGAAGAGCGGGATCCACACGTCCTCCCGCTGCTCGAACACAGCGCGCACGCGCATTCCGATGTGCACGTCCCCGGCCGCGCAGTGAACGACGTTGGTCATCAGGCGCAGCCCGGGCTGCTCGTCGAGCTCGACAATCGCGATCGCGTAGGGATGATCGGACGCGGGGACCCACGGCTGGTGGTTCAGCGTGACGGACACCACGCTGGCGCGTC
>CAZPNB010000450.1:0-4768 GCA_964587305.1 uncultured Spirochaetales bacterium
GGTAGGCGCCGCGCTGGTGACGGTGGTTGCGGCCGCGGTCTGGCTGTGGCCGCCGGCGGCGGTCGACGAGGCGCGCACGCGCCTCGAAGAGATCGACGAGCTCGAACGCCGCGCGGCGTCGCTCCTGTTCGAGAGCGCGACGCTCGATCCGGCCCCCCCGGCGCCACTGCTCGCCGGTCTGCGCGAGGAGGTGGCGGCGGCCCAGGTGTTCCGCGCGCGCGGGCGCGAGGCGATCGACGCCGATGCGCCGGAGGAGGCGATCACCGCGCTCGACCGCGCCGCCGCCAGCTATCGGGGCTCGTGCGAACGGTTGCTCGAGGCCCACCTCGCCGAACGCGCCGGGTCCGGTCGCGAGGCGATCGCCGGTCGCGCCGACCTCTATCGCAGCGCCGGCGGCGGTGAGCTCGCGCCCGCGACCTGGCCCGCGCTCGAGCTCGCGCTGGAACGCCTGGCGCCTCCCGCAGCGGATCTCGATCGCTGCGCCGCGGCGGAGGTCGAGCTGCGCCGGATCGCGAGCCTGGGCGACGCAAACACCGCACTCGCGGCCGTCGACGCCGAGCTCGAGCGCGAACTGCCGCGCGTGACCGAGATCGCACGCGTCGGCGCAGAAGCCGCGCGCCGTGCGGCGAGCGCGGAGCTGGTGAACGTGGACGCGTTTCGCGACGCGCTGGTGGCGGGGCGCGAGGCGTTCGGCGAAGGAGAGGTGCGCGCTTCCGAGGAAAAATGGCTGGACGCGCTGGATCGCTATCGCACGGCTACCGCCAGCTTCGAGCGGGCGGGTGCGATCGCTCCGGTCGCGCACCTGCGCGAGCGCGCGCAGGCACTCGCGGGCCGCGCGCGGGCCGAGCTCGACGACGTGGGCGTGATCGATCTGGCACTCGGCGAGGCCGACGCGCTGTGGGATCGACAGAGCTGGCGCGAGGCGAGTACCGCGTACCAGCGCGCGCAGGGTCTCCTCGAGAGCCTGCTCGAGGATCTACAGGCGAGCCGCGGCGCGCTGGTGCTGGCGGGTGCAGCAAGCCGCGAGCGCGACGCCGCGCGCGCGGCCGGCGCGGAGCCCTCGGCGGCCTCCGAGCTCGGCGCGGCCGACGCGCTGCACCGGAGCGCCACCGCGGCGCTCGAGGGGAAGCAGTACACCGCCGCGGAGCGCGACTTCCGGGCCGCGAGCGAGCAGTTTCGCGCCGCCCGCGAGCAGGCGGTGACGGCGCTAGCCGAGGCGCGCTCGCTGCAGGCGGCGGTGCGCTCGGCGCAGAAGGGGCTCGCCGCCGAGTGCGATGCGCTCTCCGGGGCGGCCGAGCGCGACTGCGCAGCCGCACAGGCCGCGAGCACGGTCGGCGACGAGGCGCTCGCCCGGCTCGACGCGCCGACCGCGCTCGCCCACTTCCGGATCGCCGAGGAGCGCTTCGGCCACGCGGCCGAGGCCGAGCGCGCCTATCAGCAGAAGCTCCCGCGACCGCCGCGTATCACCGCGCGCGTCCCGGCAGCCGACCGCGTCACCGCGCACCGCAACGAGCAGGTCACCTTCTCGGTCGAGGCGAGCGATCCGAACGGCGATGCGCTGCGCTATGCGTGGACGCTCGACGGCGAGCCGGTCGCGGCCGGCGCGTCGGGGCCTTCGTTCTCGCTGACTCCTCGCGCCGACGCGCGGGTGGCGGTGTCGGTCTCGGACGGGCAGGGCGGCAGCGACGGCGCTGGCTGGCGCGTGGCGTTCGCCAATCGCCCACCCGACCTGCGCGTGTACCCCGACGAGGCGCGCTTCCGCTTGGAGCTGGGCGGCAGTCGCGAGTTCCGCGCCGATGCGCGCGACCCCGACGGCGAATCGGTCACGACCCGGTTCTATGTCGACGGGAAGAGCGTCGCGCAGGGCGACAGCTTTGTCTTCACACCGCGCCAGGCGGGCACCTACGTCGTGGCGGCCCGCGCGGTGGACGCGGGCGGCGCGCAGGCGAGCGTCGAGCGGCGCGTCGAGGTGGTCGACAAGCGGACGGCGGCTCTGCCGGCACCGGCACCCACACCGAAACCGACGCCGGCGCCGCCGGCTCCCGCCCCCGCGCCCGCGGTCGATCCCGAGCAGGGCGCCGTCGCTGCACTCGATCGCTACCGGCGCGCTTACGAGGCGCGCGACCTGGACGCGCTGTCGGGCGTCTGGATCATGAATCCGAAGCAGCGCGAGGCGATGGCGCAGCTCTTCGAATCCGCCGACACGATCTCGGTCGCGATCGCGCAGCGCGGTCTCGCCGTCACTCCGGACATGGTCTCGATCGACTTCGACCAGGAAGTCTCCGCGCGTGGCTCGCGGATGACCACGCAGGGGAGCGAGCCGATCCCGATGACCGCCACGGTGATTCATACCGGCGGCGGCAGCTGGAAGATCAGCTCGATCCTGCCGCGACGGTGATCCGGACCGTTCGTACGCCCGATTTGGGGCGGACCTGGTCGATCGTCTCGACAGCGCAGCGGGCGCCGAGAGGAAGAAATTCTCACGACCGCAGGCGCGGATCTTCCGACGCGTCCGCGATCGCGAGCGCGCGCTGCGCGAGCGGCAGCGCGGCGCGGTTCATCTGCTCGAATCCCGGTCCGGCGGTCTTGCCGAGCGAGAAGCGCTTGTAGATGCCCTCGGAGATCACCGCCAGCTTGGTCAGCGCGAGCACCTGATAGAACTCGATCTGTGCCAGGTCGCGTCCGCTGCCGGCCGCGTAGGCCTGCGCCAGCTCGCGCCGGGTCAGGAAACCCGGCTGCGCGGTCACCGCGCCGACCTCCTCGACCCCGCCGCGCGGCTGCGGATCGCCGGGCTCCATCCAGTAGATCAGCGTGTAGCCGACGTCGGCGAGCGGGTCGCCGAGCGTCGCCATCTCCCAGTCGTAGACGGCCACCACGCGCCCCGGGTCGGCCGGGTCGAGCGCCAGATTGCCGAGCCGGAAGTCGCCGTGCACGAGCGTCGTGTCGGAGTGCGCGGGCAGCGCGCGCGCGAGGCGGGCCAGCAGTGTGTCGATCTCGGGCAGCGGCGCGGTGCGGTTCGCTTCCCACTGTACGCCCCAGCGGCGCACCTGGCGCTCGAGGTAGCCGTCGGGGCGGCCGAAGTCCGCGAGCCCCACCGCCGCGATGTCCACGCCATGCAGCGCGACTAGCGTGTCGACGAGCGCCCGGCTCGCCCGCGCGCGGTCGACCTCCGCGGTCAGATAGCCGTCGGGGATGCGCTCCTGCAGCACGACGCCGGGCCGGTACTCCATCACGTAGAACGGGTATTCGTTGACCGACGCGTCGTCGCACAGCGCGATCGTCCGCGGCACGGGCACTGCGCTTTCCGCGAGTGCTGCGAGCACCCGGAACTCGCGCCGCATGTCGTGCGCGGTCGGCAGCACGTGCGCGAGCGGCGGCCGGCGCAGCGCGACGCTGTGCCCGCCCGGCCCGCCGATGTCGACGCGATAGGTGAGGTTTGAGCGCCCGCCGCTGATCAGCTCGAAGCGCAGCGGCGCGTCGCCGCCCGGCACCGACTCTCGAAAGAAGCGCGTCACGTTCTCGAGATGGATGCCGGGGGGAGTGTCCATCGCGCGGCATGCTAGCCTGCCGGATCTTCGGTCGGCTTCGCCTCGCTGCGCGCCGACTCGACACTCCTACCCCGGACGAGGAGGGCCCATGCGGCTCGAATACGGTTTCGAACTTTCGAAGGTCGAAGTTCCGTGCTTCGCCGTCGAGGCGATCGAGGGCATCGGGAAGCTCTTCACGCTCGCCACGCTGGTCCTGAACGTGCTGACCAGCAAGAAGCAGATCGAGATCGTCTTCCACGGTCTCAACCCCGACGATCCCGAAGCGAAGCTGGCCGCGTTTCGCGAGATCATCCGCGGCAGCCACTATGGCGGCGACCTGCGCTACGAGCTCGGCAGCGGCGGGCATATCACCGGCTCGTCGAGCCACTACCGCTGGGTGACGATCAGCGCCGAGTGACGAAGTGTGACGGCCGCGCAGCCCGACTGGGACGGGCGGGGAAGCTCACCTTCTCGAGTGCTGTGACCTGCGCCTCGATCCGACCGGTGCGCTCCGCGAGCGCGAGCCCGCCCGGATCGAGGTCGGGCATCGAGAAGCCGGCCTCGTGCATGCGCACCCACAGGTTGCTCTGGGCTTCGAGGCGCCGCGCGATCGCGCACGCGGGCTCGAGGCCGCCGGTCGCGACGACGAGCGCGGAGCGCCGCGGCAGGCCGAAGCGAGACCACTCGAGGAATGCGACCGGGGTGACGCAGTTCAGGTCGCTGGCCTCCAGCGCGTGCGCGACGGCCCAGGCGCGGCGTGCGGCGCTTCCGCGCCAGAGGTCGCAGCCGCGAGCGGTATAGCGCCGCAGCTCGAGGCCATTCCGATCTTCGTTCGCCTGCGGCTCACTGCGCGCGGTCGGACCGCTTGCCCCCGGCGTCGCGCCGGACGCCGCGAGCAGCGCGCGAACCGCCGCCGGATCGAATGCGCGCGACACGAGCCCGCGGCCTCCGTCGGCCTCGAAAGGGTCGGCGCGCCGGCCCGCGCGCAGGCTGCGCTGTGCGCGACTCCGCGCGTGCGCGCGGGCGCGCGCCAGCGAAGCGCGACCCACCGCGCGCAGCTGCGCACGGCAGGCTGCATCGAACGGCCGCTCCACGCCGAGCGCGGCCGCGCGCAGACGTACGCGATCGGCGAGCGTGAGCAGCGTGCGCAGCGAGTGGTCGAGCCGGCCGAGGTCGCGCCATTGCGCGGCCGCGCCACGCGAGCGCCGGGCCGCCTGCAGATCGATCAGGACCGGCGTGCC
>CAZPNB010000451.1:0-3328 GCA_964587305.1 uncultured Spirochaetales bacterium
AGGACTCGAACCTGGGACCGTCCGGTTATGAGCCGGTTGCTCTAACCAACTGAGCTAAGGGCCCGCGCGCGGCATTCTAACGCGTCGAGGTCGGCGCGTGGCCGTGTCCCTGCGTGCAGGCCGCGTTGCGGCCGAAGCGCGGGAGCGGACCCGGAGGCGGGATACGCTGCGCTATCCCGCCCTACCAAGAGAGACAAAAGAGACGAGGCCGGCCGTGTGGGGTCCACAGCCGGCCTCGCTGGATTACATCCCCATCCCACCCATGTCCGGCATGCCGCCGCCGCCGCCATGGCCGTGGCCGCTCTTCTCTTCCGGGATCGCCGCGATCAGCGCGTCCGCGGTCAGCAAGAGCGACGCCACGCTGGCGGCGTTCTGGAGCGCTGCGCGCACGACCTTGGTCGGGTCGATCACGCCAGCCTGGACGAGGTCTTCGTACTTCTCGGTCGCGGCGTTGAAGCCGAACGAACCGCGGCCTTCCTTCACCTTCTGCACGACGACGGCTCCCTCGAGCCCGGCGTTGGTGGCGATCCAGCGCAGCGGCTCCTCGATCGCGCGGCGCACGATGCTCACGCCGGCCCGCTCGTCCTGTTCGCGAAGGCCGCTCTCGAGCCCGTCGAGCGCGCTCTGCGCGCGCAGCAGCGCCACGCCGCCGCCCGCCACGACGCCCTCTTCCACCGCGGCGCGCGTCGCGTGCAGCGCGTCTTCCACGCGTGCCTTCTTCTCCTTCATCTCGGTCTCGGTCGCCGCGCCCACCTTCAGCACCGCGACGCCGCCGGCGAGCTTCGCCAGCCGCTCCTGAAGCTTCTCGCGGTCGTAGTCGGAGGTGGTGTCTTCGATCTGCTGGCGAATCTGGGTCCAGCGGCCCTCGCTCTCCTTCTTCGTGCCGCCGCCTTCGATCAGCGTGGTGTTGTCCTTGTCGATCACCACCTTCTTGACGCGGCCCAGGTCCTTCAAGGTCACGTTCTCGAGCTTGAGGCCCAGCTCTTCGGCGATCAGCCGCCCGCCGGTGAGGATCGCCATGTCTTCGAGCATCGCCTTGCGGCGGTCGCCGAAGCCGGGCGCCTTCACGGCCGCGCACTTGAGCGTGCCGCGGATCTTGTTCACGACGAGCGTCGCCAGCGCGTCGCCCTCGAGGTCTTCAGACACGATCAACAGCGGCTGGGCCGACTGGGCCACCTGCTCGAGCAGCGGCAGCAGGTCTTTCATGCTGCTGACCTTCTTCTCGTGGAGGAGAACCACAGCATCCTCGAGCACCACCTCCATCGCCTGGGTGTCGGTCACGAAGTAGGGCGAGAGGTAGCCGCGGTCGATCTGCATGCCTTCGACCACCTCGAGCGTGGTCTCGATGCCCTTCGCCTCCTCGACGGTGATGACGCCCTCCTTGCCGACCTTCTCCATCGCCTCGGCCAGGAGCTGACCGATCGTCTCGTCGCCGTTGGCGGAGATCGTCCCCACCTGCGCGATCTCCTCGCTCGAGCGCGTCTTCTTGGTCTGCTTGGCGAGGTTCTCGACGAGCACCGCTACCGCCTTGTCGATGCCGCGCTTGAGGTCCATCGCGTTCATCCCGGCCGCCACGAGCTTGGCGCCCTCGCGGAAGATCGCCTGCGCCAGCACGGTGGCGGTCGTGGTGCCGTCGCCGGCCACGTCGGAGGTCTTGCTCGCCACCTCGCGCACCATCCTGGCGCCGATGTTCTCGAAGGGGTCGGCGAGCTCGATCTCCTTCGCCACCGTGACTCCGTCCTTGGTGATGGAGGGAGCTCCCCAGCTCTTCTCGATCATCACGTGGCGGCCCTTGGGGCCGAGCGTCACGCGCACGGCGTGGGCGAGCTGGTCGACGCCCCGGAGCAGGCGCTCGCGGGCGTCCTGCGCGTACTCGATCTGCTTGGCGGACATGGTTCTTGGCTCCTAGCTTGCGTGTAGTGGCTGCAGCCCGCGCTCCCCCGAGCCAACCGGCGCCGGGATGGGTCGGGCCGCGTTGTCGAGCCCGTGGCTGCCTCCGAAATCGTCGTAGTTGCGGCATTCCTCCCGGAAGGCCGCCTCGGCGGACGGGGCGTAGCTGTAGGCGAAGCGCGTGTAGCTGCTGTCCACCGCAGCGCCCACGCGAGCGAGCGCCGGAGCGTCCAGGGGGAGGACCCCACCGTGACGCACGCCCCACGCCGCCTGGGTGGGAGGGGCGTAGCGCTCATAGCGGCTCGGCGCGCCGACCCACGCGTGCAGGCGCCGTCTCACGTCGGAATCCGAGCGTCCGACGTAGAACACCACGAACGTGCTGCCATCCATGTATCCCAGCGCGTAGTTGCCTGGTGAGGTCCGGGTGAGCGTCTCGTCGATTGCCTCGTCGGTGAGGGGGTAGGACCCCCGCATCTGGAGCGATCCCATCGGATACGCCCCCGTGCAGTCGGGACAGATGGGGTTGAACTCGAGGGGATCGTCCGCGCGATGCAGCCGGTCGCACCGGAAGCAACTCACCAGCAGCGACGCCCCGCGCGCGCCGTCGCGCGCGAGGGCGGGGAAGTCTCGGTCTTGGCTCGCTTCCATGCTTTCCTCGGTCTGCTCGGCATTCGGGAAATTTGCGCGGCCGGACTCGGCCGCCAAGGCGTGCTAAACATACAAAATATGCAAAATTCAGCAAGCGGAGACACGAAACGCTTGATTGGCAACGCAGGCGCCCCGTATACTCGTCGGGGCATGACGGACGGCACGCGACGAGCCGGGCGCAAAAGCTCCCCCTTCGTGGCCCGGCGGAGCGATCTTGGCAGCCTGCTGGCGGACCTGCGCACCGCCAAGGGCCTCTCGCTCCGCGAGGTCGAGGAGGCCACCGATCGGGCCGTCTCGAACGCCTACTTGAGCCAGCTCGAGAAGGGCAAGATCAAGAAGCCCTCGCCCCATGTGCTCCACGCCCTGGCCGATGTCTACGCCGTGCCCTACGAGGCGTTGATGGAGAAGGCCGGCTACCTGCTGCCGGCCAAGGGCGGCGCGACCGGTCGCCGCAGGAGGCTGGCCGCGTTCGCAATCGACGATCTGACGGCGGAGGAGGAGGAGGAGCTCCTCAAGTATCTGGCGTTCCTCCGCTCCCGCAGGCCGTCGTCTTGAGCTCGTCCTGCCACGTGCGAACGACCGTCGTGAGGGGCTGGGATGCGGAAGCGGCTGCGTGACGCCCTGGCTCAGCTCTGGCGGCGCTCCCAGGAGGACTCCGGGGAGCGTCGGGCTGCCGCGGCGCGGGCCCGCTTCTGGGTCGAGCTGCGCGAAGGAGAGCGTGAGGCAGAGGCCCAGGCACACCAGCGTCGCACCGCTGCCGGCCCGAGCTGAAGGGCCAGGACGGGGAAGG
>CAZPNB010000452.1:0-2847 GCA_964587305.1 uncultured Spirochaetales bacterium
GCGCGGTCCATGCCGAGAATCGCCGCCAACGTGCGCGCGGCCGCGACCGGATCGCGGACCTCGCGGCCCACGGCAAACACCGACGGAGCCTCGACGGTCAGCGCCAGTCCGGCGCCGTTGCGGTCGACGATGCTGCCGCGATCGGGGGCGAGCAACATCGTGCCCTCCGCCTGACGCCTTCCGCGCTCGGCGCCGCGCTCGTCGAACACCGCCAGGTGGGTCGCGCGGGCGGCGAGCACGGCGAACGCGAGTACGAACGCCGCACGCGCAAACGCGATGCGGCGGGCACTCTTGCGCACGTCGGCTGCTCTCATCGCAGATCGATGACCCGCTCGGGCGGAGCGAATTCGCGCTCGCGCGCCAGCAGCACGAGGCGAGCGGGATCGCGCAGCGTCTCGAGCGCGGCGGTCTGTTGGCGTTGCTGCTGCACGAGCGCCTTCTCGTCGCGGATCGCTGCGCCGAGCGCGTAGCGGACGCGCAGGATGTCGATGCGGAGTGCCGCCACCGCGAGCGCGCACGCGAAGCTCGCCGCCAAGAGCCACCCGAGCGGGCGCGCGCGCATCCGCCCTGCCGAGATGCGTACGCGCGCGAAGTCGCGTCCGACCAGGTCGCCCGAAGTCGCACGTCGGGTGGCTGCGTTCATGCCGCCTCCGCCACCCGTTCCGCGGCCCGGAGCCGGGCCGAGCGCGAGCGGGGATTCTCTGTGAGCTCGACCGGGCCGGGTGAGATCGGGCGGCGCGTCAGCACGCGCAACCGCACCCGGCCGCCGCATACGCACACGGGTACCTTGGGCGGGCACGTGCAGCCGCGGGCCGCGTCGCGCAGGCTGCGCTTGGCGATTCGGTCCTCGGCCGAGTGGTATGCGATGACGACCAGCCGCCCGCCCGGGCGCAACGCGTCGATTGCGGCGTCGAGCCCATCCGCGAGCGCGCCAAGCTCGTCATTGGTCGCGATCCGCAGCGCCTGGAACACCAGCGTCGCGGGGTTGTGGCGCCGGCCGCCGCCGATGCGCGCGTCGCGGATCACACGGGTGAGGTCGGCGGCGGTCCGCAGCGGGGCGCGCTCGCGCGCGGCGACCAGCGCGCGGGCCAGACGCCGCGCGCCGCGCAAGTCTGCGTAGCGCCGCAGCCAATCCTCGAGCTCCTGCTCGGTCGCGGTGCGCAGCAGCAGGGCCGCGTCCGCGCCCTCGGTCGGGTCCATGCGCATGTCGAGCGGAGTCCGCTCCGCAGTGTCGGCGCCGAAGCGGAAGCCGCGCTCGGGTGTGTCGAGCTGATGGGACGAGACGCCCAGATCGAGCAGCACCGCGTCGACGCGACCGACGCCGTGCTCCGCCAGCACTTCGCGCAGCTGGCGGAACGAGGCGTGGACCAGCCGCACGCGCGCGCCATAGCGCGCGAGTCGACGCTCGGCTGCGGCGAGCGCGTCGGGGTCGCGATCGAGTCCGAAGAGGCGACCGCCGGGCGCGCTGCGGGCCAGGATCGCGTCGGCGTGGCCCGCGCCGCCGACGGTGCCGTCGACGACGACCGAACTCGGGCCCAACGCGAGCCATTCGAGGGTCTCCTCGAGCAGCACGGGCGCGTGGTTGAACTCAATGGCCAATGGAGCGGGGCTCCCACCTGTGCCCCCAGAACGGGCCGCGGATCCCCGCCCATCCGGGCGGCTCGCGTCACGACCCCGCGCAGGGCCGATCCCGGCCCGCCAATTGCGGCGAGGAGCTGGGGGTGCCTCGGAGCACCTCTCTTCCCAGAAACCGGGCGTCCCCCCCATTGACTACCCGATCTCTTCTGGAAGCGGTGCTCCGAGAACACCCCCAACTTCTCTGTTCGGAGGCGGACTAGCCTCCCCCGAACCCCCCCGCTTGTGAACTCCTAGCTGCCCAAGCTCGTCTCGCCGGGCTTTGCCGTTACGCGGATGGAGCGACCCCCCCCGCTCGAGAACTCCTAGTTGCCCAATTTTGCCTTCGCCGCGAGGGAGATCGCCATCTCCTCGAAGCGGGCCTGGGTTTGAACGAACTTCATCTCGAACCGCCCCGTGTCCCAGAGCTCGATCTTGGCTCCGACACCGGCTACGGTCACTTCTCGCGTGAGCCCCGCGTGGACCCGCAGATGGGGCGGCACGAGGATTCGGCCTTGCTTGTCGATCGGGCACTCGCTGGCACCGGAAACCATGATCCGCGCGTAGGCCTGGGCCTCCGGGTCGATGGTCGCCATGCCGACGATGACCTCTTCGTAGGCCTCCCAGTCCTCGAACGGATGCAGCTCGAGGCACTGGAGAGCGTTCGTGAGGATCGGCGGCCGATCGCTGCGCCGCTGAAGCTCCTGCCGGAATGCGGCCGGCAGGCTCATGCGGTTCTTGCTGTCGATCGTGTGCACGAAGCGGCCTCGGAACATGGCGTTTGGGTGCGCTGGAGCCGTCCTCTGGTCTCGTAGAGGTACCGAATGGAGCGGACTTCACTCAGTACCACCTGATGCCACTTGACGGCTTCGTTGTACCATTCAGTTCCACCCGCCGCAAGCCACCCGCCGCAAGAACTTTTTTTGTTGTCGGGCATTTTCGTTCGAAGTTGCGAGATGCGAATACAAGATCTCGGGGTATAGCGGCGGATCTTCCACAAGATCCTGATGGCTGCGGCGGGTCAGCCCGAGCAATTCTGCCGACGATTGGAGTCAGCCCAGGGGCGGCCTTTTGGGCGGCGATCCCACTGCGAGCCCGTTCGGCCCGGAACCCGGCTAGCGCGCGCCCAGGTCGGGGAGCCGCCCGCCGTGTACGGCCGCGGTGCGGGCGATCAGCTGCTCGAGCACGCTGCCCGGTGCGGGCGCGGCAGCCGCTGGAAGTGCTCGAGAGTCT
>CAZPNB010000453.1:0-5126 GCA_964587305.1 uncultured Spirochaetales bacterium
GCTCGGCGTGCGCAAACTGCGCCCCGACTCGAAAGGGCCGATCCTGTGCTTCGTCGGCCCGCCCGGCGTCGGCAAGACCTCGCTCGGTCGTTCGATCGCGCGCGCGATGGGACGCGAGTTCGTGCGCATGTCGCTCGGCGGTGTGCGCGACGAGGCGGAGATTCGCGGCCACCGCCGCACCTACGTCGGCGCGCTGCCGGGCCGGATCATCCAGAACCTGCGCCGCGCCGGCACGCGGAATCCGGTGTTCGTGCTGGACGAGGTCGACAAGGTGGGCACCGACTTCCGCGGCGATCCGTCGTCGGCGCTGTTGGAGGTGCTCGATCCCGAGCAGAACGGCACGTTCAGCGATCACTACCTCGAGGTGCCCTTCGACCTCTCCCAGGTGCTCTTCATCGCCACCGCCAATCTGATGGACCCGGTGCCGCCGGCGCTGCGCGACCGGATGGAGGTGATCGAGCTGCCCGGCTACACCGCCGAGGACAAGCTCGAGATCGCGAAGCGTTTCCTGGTGCCGCGCCAGCTCGAGCAGAACGGAGTGGCGGGCGTCGGGATCGATCTGCCGGACGAGACGCTGCGCGCGGTGATCGGCGGCTACACGCGGGAGGCCGGCGTGCGCAATCTCGAGCGGGAGATCGGCGCGATCGCCCGCAAGCTGGCGCGCCGCATCGCCGAGGATGGCGTCGCGCAGCCGATCCGCGTCGCGCCGGACGACCTGGCCGCGCTGCTCGGCCAGGTCAAGTTCGAGCCCGAGGTGGCCGAGCGCGTCGCTCAACCGGGGGTGGCGGTGGGCCTCGCCTGGACGCCTGCCGGCGGCGACATCCTGTTCGTCGAGTCCACCCGCATGCCCGGCAAGGGCGAGCTGAAGCTCACCGGCTCGCTCGGCGACGTGATGCGCGAATCGGCCGAGGCGGCGCGCTCGTGGCTGCGGGGTCACGCGGCGGACTACGGCCTCGATCCCGAATCGTTCCGAAGCTCCGACCTGCATCTCCACGTGCCCGCCGGCGCGGTGCCGAAGGACGGGCCCTCGGCCGGCATCGCGATGGTGAGCTCGCTCGTGTCGCTGATGACCGGCCGCCTCGGGCGCCCCGACGTCGCGATGACCGGCGAGATCACGCTGCGCGGGAGGGTCCTGCCGGTCGGCGGGATCAAGGAGAAGGTGCTGGCGGCGAAGCGGGCCGGCATCGGACGGGTGGTGCTTCCGGCGCGCAACCGCAAGGATGTGGAAGAGGTGGAAGCCGGCCTGCTCGACGGGCTCGACCTCCAATACGTGGGGACGATCGATGAAGCGCTCGAGTACACGCTTGCGACAGGCGTCTAGCGGCCTCGCTGCGCTGGCGATCGTCGCAGCGTGCGCGTCGGGGTGTGTGACCCGCGGCAAGCACAACCGCATCGTCGGACAGCTCGAGACCGAGCGCGCGCAGCTTTCGGCGCGAGTCGCCGACCTCGAGCGCTCGAACACAGCGCTCGGCGGCGAGCGCCTGAAGCTGCTCGACGAGATGGAAGACCTGCGCGTGGCGCGCGAAGGCCTCGCCACCGATGTCGCCCAGCTCGAGAAGACCCGCGATCTCTTGTCCTCGCACCTGCGGGAGCGCGAGGCGCAGGTGGCGGAGCTGTCGAAGCTCTCGGGCAACTACGAGCAGCTGGTGAAAGACCTCGAGTCGGAGGTCGCGTCGGGCCAGATCCAGATCACGCAGCTCCGCGAGGGCCTTCGGCTCAATCTCGCCCAGGACATCCTGTTCCGGTCGGGATCCACGACGCTCGAGCCCTATGGCGTGAAGTTGTTGATGAAGGTATCGAGCCAGCTCTCCAAGTTTCCGCAGCAGGTCGAGGTGCAGGGGCACAGCGACGATGTTCCGCTCTCCAAGTCGCTGGCCCAGCGCTGGGGCTCGAACTGGGAGCTCGCGGCCGCCCGCGCTTCGCAGGTCGTGCGTTTGTTCGAAGCCGAGGGAGTCGATCCGTCGCGGATGCGCGCGGTCTCCTACGGCCCGCACAACCCGGTCGCCGACAACGACACGCCCGACGGCCGCGCGCGCAACCGGCGCATCGAGATCCGGCTGATTCCGATCGAGGCAGCCGAATCGGCGGAGACCTCGGGCGGCGCGACCCCGGGCACCACCGGTGCGGAGGCGGCATCCGAACCGGCGCCGTGAGCGCGCGGACGGAAGCCCGCACCGGCCTCGAGGCGGTGCATCGCGCGGCGCTCGCGGCGGTCGAGCCCGGCACTTGTGTACGCAGCGCACTGCGCCGCGGATCCGCGGGCCTCGAGATCGCCGGGCGCCCGGTGCCGGCGGGCGCGCGCCTGTTCCTGCTCGGAATCGGCAAGGCGGGTGCTGCGATGGCGGCGGCCGTCGAGGAGTTCGCGGGTTCTGCGCTCGCGGCGGGTTGGGTGCTCGTGCCGGACGGATGCGAGCGCGCGCTGTCGCGCTGCGAGCTGCGCCGCGCTTCGCACCCGATCCCCGACGAACGCGGGGCCGCTGCGACCCGCGAGATCCTCGCATGGGCGGCCGAGCCCGGTCCGAGCGACGTGCTGCTCGTGCTGCTCTCGGGCGGCGGCTCGAGCCTCTTGTGCGCGCCGGCGGAGGGCCTGGCGCTCGCGGACGTCGCGGCGGCGGTGCGCGAGCTGCTCGCAGCCGGCGCGTCGATCGATGAGCTCAACACCGTTCGCAAGCACCTCGCCGCGGCGACCGGCGGCCGGCTGGCTGCTGCTTCGCGAGCGGGCCGCGTCGAGGTGCTGGCGATCTCCGACGTCGTCGGCGATCGGCTCGACGTGATCGCTTCGGGACCGTTCGCTGCCGATCCCAGCCGGTTCGACGACGCGCTCGCGGTGCTGGCGCGCCGCGATCGCGAGCGCCGGATTCCGCTCGCGGTGCGCGCGCATCTCGAAGCGGGAGCCCGCGGCGAGCGCGAGGAGACTCCGGGTCCGGACGACCCGGCGTTCGCGCGCACGCGCCACACGCTGATCGCGACCAACGCCACCGCGGTGCGCGCCGCGTGTCGCGCGGCCACGTCGCTCGGCTGGCGCGCTGTCGTCGCGACGAACGGCCTGTGCGGCGAGGCACGGCGCGCCGGGCCACGGCTGGTGGCGCTGTGCGATGCGAGTCGCGCGGAACGGCCGCTGTGTCTCGTGGCGGGCGGCGAGACGGTGGTGACGGTGAAGGGTGCCGGTCGGGGAGGGCGCAGCCAGGAGCTGGCGCTCGCGGCGGCGCTGGCGATCGACGGACGCCGCGACGTCGCGCTGCTCGCGGCCGGAACCGACGGTGCCGATGGACCGACCGACGCGGCGGGTGCATTCGCCGACGGCGACACCGTCGCGCGCGGCCGCCGCGCCGGGGTGGACGCCGCCACAGCGCTCGCCGACAACGATTCGTATGGCTTCTTCCGCCGCGAAGGCGGGTTGCTTCGCACCGGCCCTACCGGCACGAACGTGGCGGATCTGGCGCTCGTGCTGCGCGATCCGGGCTGAGGCCTACGGGCATGCGCGATCCGCAGCTGAGTTGGAGCGGTACTTCGTGGCTCGCGCTCGCGGTGCGCGCGTGCGTGCTGCTCGGATTGATCGCCCGGGCGGCGTGGCTCTACGTGCGTATGCGGCTGTCGAGTCGCGGCCTCTGGCCACTCGGCGAGTCCGGCGGCGAGGCGCGCCTGCGGGAGTTCGCGGCGCGCTTCGTCGCCGCGGCGACGCGCTTTCGCGGGGGCCTGATCAAGCTGGGGCAGGTGGCGAGCCTGCGCGTCGAGGTGCTGCCGGACGCGCTGACCGGGGAGCTCGCGCGCCTCCAGGACCGCGTAGCACCCCATCCGTTTGCCGAGATCACCGCCCGCATCGAGAGCGAGTACGGTGTGCCGTGGACCGAGCGATTGTCCGAGCTCGCGAGCGAGCCGATCGCGGCGGCGAGCCTCGGTCAGGTGCACGAGGCTCGCGCTCGCGACGGTCGCCGACTGGCGTTGAAGGTGTTGTATCCGGGCGTCGAGCGTTCGGTGGCAGTCGATCTGGCGATGGCTCGCGTAGCACTCTGGCTGTTCGACTTCGTCACGGTCGGCGATCTGCGCGAGGTCTACCGACAGCTGCGCGCGTCGATCCGCGGCGAGATGGACTACGTCCGCGAGGGTCGCGCGGCCGAGGAGGTCGCCCGGAACCTGTCGGTCGATGCGGAGCTGTGGGCGCATCTGCGCGTGCCCCGGATCTATTGGGACCTGACGACCGAACGCGTGCTCGCGATGGAGTTCATCGATGGCGTGAAGATCAACGATGCGGATGGGGTCGCGCGGCTGGGCGTCGTGCGCGAAGACCTCGTCGCGTGGGCAAGTCGCGCCTTCCTGCAGATGATGTTTCGCGACGGGTTCTTCCATTGCGATCCACACCCCGGCAACCTGATCGTCGACCCGGCAGGGCGCGTCGCGATCATCGATTTCGGCATGAACGAACGCCTCTCGGCCGAGCTGCTCGCGGCCGTGCGCGACAACCTGCGCGCTTCGGTCCTGCGCGATCCGGTGCTCTACGCGCGGTCGCTGGTCGCGGCCGGAGCGATCGACGCGCGCGACGTGGCGGTGGCGGAAGAGATCGCCCAGCTCGCGTTCGACCCCTCGGTCTACAACCTCACGCCGCAGGAGGTGGCCGGTCTCGACATCTCCCTGCACTTCCGGCGGATGCGCGCGCAGCTCGGGCGCCTCGGCGCGTTTCGCCTGCCCCCCGGCGTCGTGATGTGGTGGCGTGCGGTCGGGGTCCTGTACGGGCTGGTGGTGGAGCTCGCGCCGGGGATCCGGCCGCTCGACTTGTTCGGGCCGTACGTGATGGAGTTTCTCCAGACGTCCGTTGCGCCGGAGCAGCCGGGCGCGCGTGCGCCGGAGCGACTTCAGCGTGTAAGGTTCGATGCATGACGATTTCCGCCGAGGATTTCAAACGAGCGCTGTCGCGCCGGGCGACCGGTGTCGCGATCGTGACGGCGCGCAGCGGCGACCGGATTCACGGGATGACCGTCTCCGCGTTCACCGAGGTCTCGCTCGAGCCGCCGCTCGTGCTGGTGTGCGCGGACAAGGGATCGAACACGCTCCCGGTGATTCACGCCGGAGGCGTCTTCGCCGTGAACGTGCTGGCTCGCGACCAGCAGGCATTATCGAGCCGTTTCGCG
>CAZPNB010000454.1:0-5028 GCA_964587305.1 uncultured Spirochaetales bacterium
AGATCGTGCGGCTGGCATTTCGCGGCGAGAAGCTCGAGTACCACGGACGCCACCACGAGATTCCGCTTCCCGGCGGCGAGGGCAAGGCGCTGCGGCTCTCGCAGCCAGGCAACCCGAACATTCCCATCTATCTCGCGACGCTCTCGCCGAAAGCGCTCGAGCTGACCGGCGCGCTGGCCGACGGCTGGCTCGGCACCTCGTTCACGCCCGAGGCCGCCGACGCGCACCTCGCCCACCTGCGGCGCGGCGCCGAGCGCGCCGGGCGGCGTTTCGCGGATCTCACGCTCGCGGTCGGCTGCTCGTTCGCGATCACCGACGACCCCGAGCCGCTGCTCGCCGCGCAGAAGCCGCGGATGGCGTTCACACTCGGCGCGATGGGCTCGGCGAAGACCAACTTCTACAACGACGCCTACCGCCGCGGCGGCTTCGAGGACGCGGCGATCGAGGTGCAGCGCCTGTGGCTCGACGGCAAACGCGACGAGGCGGCCCGGCGCGTGCCCGACGAGATGATCCTGCGCACGACGCTCTTCGGCCCCGAGGCCACGATTCGCGAGCGCCTGCGCCGCTACCGCGACGCCGGCATCGGCATGCTGCGCATCGAGCCGCAGGGCGACGACGACAGCGCGCGCCTCGACGCGCTCGGCCGCGCCGTCGAGCTGGTGCGACAGGAGTGCGGCTGAGGAAGGCGGATTACGCTTCGCTAATTCGCCCTACAACTCGAGCACGCCATCCGCGCGCAGGCATGCTGATCGCCCGCAGAACTCCTCGCGCGTCATCGCGGCGGCGGTGTCGCGGTCGGTGACGTTGCCCCAGCTGCGGCGACCGTCGGGTAGCCGCACCGCCGCGTGGCCGGTCTCGGGGCCGGCGGCCCCGTACATCACGCTGTAGGCCTCGATCGCCACCGGGCCGCTGTGCTCCACCGCGACAGAGCACTTCGGCAGCGCGTCCACCTGCGCTTGCACGTCCTCATGGCGGAACGGCCGCTCGGGCGGTGCCGTCGAGTAGACGCAGAACGCGTGCTTGCTGAGATAGCCGCCGTTGCCGGTGCACAGGCCCATCGCGCCCGGGTCCTCGCGCAGCACCTCCGCCATCCGCGCGATGCCGTGCATCGAGTAGTTGTTCATCGGACCGCCGCCGAAGGTGAGGCCGCCGGTCACGGTCAGCGGCTGCGACTCGTCGAGGCCCAGCTCGCGCGCCGACACCCGCACCGCGCTCGGGAAGCAGCTGTAGAGATCGCGGTGGCCGAGGTCCTTCGCCTCGACTCCCGCTAGCGCGAGTGCGCGCCGGCCGGCGATCCGGATCGCGGGCGAGCGGTGCAGCTCGTCCCGCTCCGACATGAAGAGGTGGTCGTGCGCGTCGGTGGCGGCGTGCGGATACACCCACTTCTCGCGCGGCACGCCGAGGCGCTGCGCCATCGCTTCGTGGGTCACCAGCAGCGCCGCGCCCATGTCCACGCGCGAGTTCGAGTTCATCAGCATCGGGTACGGGAAGCTTACCGGCCGGTTCTCGGGGCCGGTGGTGCGGATCTCCTCCGCGGTCTTGCGCTCGCGAATCCACGCGTTCGGATTCGCGGACGCCACCGCGCTGAATCCCGCCCACAGCTCCGAGATGCGCTGGAGATGCGCATCCACCGACTCGCCGTCGGCATAGCGCAGCGCCACATCGAAGAGCGGATAGACCTGGATCGGCAGCCGGATCCCGCGCGCGATCTCGGCTTCGTGGGAGAGCAGCAGGTCTTCCCCGATGATCTCGTCCGGAGTCCCCGGTGCCTCGCTCCACCCGGTCGGCCGACCCAGCTTCGAGAGCCGCGCCCAGGTGCGGCCGCACTCGGCGCCGGTGAGGATCGCCACGTCGAGCGCGCCGCGCTGGATGTCGAGAAAGGTGCGGCTCGCCGCCGCCTGCACGTAGTTGCCGCCGTACTGGGTGAGTGCGGTCGAAGCACCCGGGCAGCCGATGCGCTCGGCAATTACGCGACCCGGATCGCTGTAGCGCCACATGCCGCGCACCACGCGGACGGCCCCCGCCCGCGCGAGCAGCTCCCGGCTGCCGGCGTCTTCGGCGGCGCGCTCGACCGCCTCCACCATCAGCTCGAGCGGCTCGCGCGCGGCGTCGAGGTCGTCGGTGCGCTGCAGCACCTGCGCCACGCCGACCAGCACGGGAATTCTGGTGACGGTCACGGGAGATGCCTCCTGACGAACTCGCCCGCCCGCTCGAGCGACTGGCGGCCTTCGGGAATCAGATCCGACAGGCCGTGGAACCCGTGGATCATCTCCGGGTTCACCTCCAGCGTGACGGCGACGCCGTCGCGTCCGGCGCGCGCGGCGAGCCGCGTGGAGTCGTCGCGGGTGATGTCGATCTCGCCGCACGAGAGCCACATCGGCGGCAGGCCGGTGAGATCGGCGTGGATCGGCGAGAGCAGCGGCGCGCGCACGTCACCACCGGGGCCCGCGTAGTCGCGCCCGCGCGCGCGGATCCACTCCGGGTCGACGTACGGATCGACGCCGCGCGGGTGGCGCGCCGAGTCGCCGCTCATCTCGAGGTCGTACCAGCCGGTCAACCCGACGTACGCGGCGGGCAGCGGCGAGCCTTCGTCGCGCAGGCGCAACAGCAGTGCGACGCCGATCCCGCCGCCGCACGAGTCGCCGCTGACCGCGATCCGATCGGGCGGCGTGCCCGCGTCGAGCAGCGCGCGGTAGACGGCAACGGTGTCGTCGAGCGCCGCCGGGTAGCGGTGCTCCGGCGCGAGCCGGTAGCCGTAGACGACCACGCGCGCCGCGAGCGGGCGCGAGAGGCGCGCCGCGTACGGGATGTAGTGCTCGACGCCGGTCGATACGAACGCGCCCCCGTGCACGTGGAGCAGCACGCGGGTCGAGCCCGCGCTCTCCGGCGTTTCGACCCACGCAGCGGCGACGCCACCAAGTGTCACGCGCTGCACGGTCGCGTCGCGCGGCACCTGCGTCGGGTGGATCCGGTGCATCTTCTCGCGCACCAGCTCGGGCGGATCGGTCGGGATCGCCAGACCCGGCTTCAACACCTTCCGCAGCTGCTCGTACTCGGGGCTCGCCAAGGGTCCTCGGTCGCTGGTGCGGTCGGTGCGCCAGCATAGACGATCCGAAGGGGGTGGGGCGCGCCGTTTCGACGCTCGACGTGGATCGGGTCGGATCGGGGAATTGACCAGATTAACGACCATGATGACTATGGTCGGATTCGAGAATCTGGTGGCGAATCATCTGCTGAACGCGCGACTTCTGGACGCAAACGGGAGAGGGAGACTTCTCGCTGTACTTCCTGCGCGACAAGGAGAAGCGAGAGGTCGACTTCTTGATCGTGCGGGACGGCAGCCCCTGGCTTCCGGTCGAGGCGAAGGTCGGCGACACGGCGCCGGCGAAGAGCCTCTTCTCCTATCTCGAAGCCCTCGGACTTCCGCGCGGCCTCCAGATCGTGCGCTCTGCACACCGGAGCGTGCACGAGCGGAGCAGCCGCGAAGTCCTCGTTCTCGGTGCGGCCGAGGCGCTCGCAGTCCTCGCGTGAGCGCGAAGCGTGGAGCCGCCGGAACGCGCCGCTACCCGAGCATCTCCACCAGCTCGGCCAGATGGCCCTCGGGGTCGGTCGCGAACGCTACGCGGAGCTTCCTCTCGGGCATCTCTTGGATGTCAGCGTGGATGCCGCCCCCCGCCGCGCGAACCCGGTCGAGCAGCGCGGGCAGGTCCTCGGTGGTGAAGCCGAGGATCACCTCGCCATTGCGCGGGCGCGGCTTGTCGACGTACTCGAGCAGCACGAACGAGCCCGGCGACGTCGCGCCGGCGGCCCCCATCATGATCTCGTCGATCGCATCGTCGCCGATCTGCGCCTGGACACGTCCGACCTGGGCGAGGCCGTAGACCTGCGAATAGAAGGCGGCCATCTTCTCCAGGTCGTCGACGACCAGCTTCGTGAACGCGTAGGCGGGCATTCCGGGCTCCTCGATTCGTGCGCGCTCAGCGCGGCACCATGCCGCCGTCGGCGAACACCACGTGGCCGGTGATGAAGCTACCGGCGTCGGACGTCAGCAGTAGCGCGGGGCCGACCATCTCGTCCGGGTGCGCCATCCGCGGCATCAGCTGCAGCTTCGTCATCTCGGCCTCCGGGATTCCAGCGCCCCAGGGGCCAGCCGACGGTGGCGCAACACGCGCAGCATCACCAGGGCTCGAGCTCTCGTACCCTACCCGCCTGTTCGCCGGTAGAATCGAGTCGGCTCGAACGCTCGAAACGCCCAGGTTCCTCTCGCGCTCATGAACTCCAACGAACGATCGAAACAATCGAGCTGGCCGCTGGCGGGCATGCGCGTGCTCGAGCTGGCGACCGACATCGCCGGCCCGTACGCCGGGAAGCTCTTGTGCGACGCCGGCGCCGAGGTCGTCAAGCTCGAGGAGCCCGGCGGTGACCCGCTGCGATCGTTTACCGCCGCGGGCCGGTCGCTCGAGCCGGGCGAAGACGGCGTGCTATTCCGCTTCCTCAACGCGTCGAAGCGCGGCGCGGTCGCCGATCTCGCGAGCGAGGAAGGTCGCCGTTTCGCGCGCGAGCTGGCCGCCACTTCGGACCTCGTGATCGAGAGCTTCGGACCGCGCGGTCTCGAGCACAGGGGACTGGCGGTGGACGCGTTGCGCGCCGCCCACCCCGCCCTCTCGGTGATCTCGATCTCGCCGTGGGGCCTCACCGGACCCTGGGCCGATCGCCCCGCCACGGAGTTCATCCAGCAGGCCCTGTGTGGCTCGTCGCTCCGGCGCGGTCTACCGGGCCGCGTGCCTGTCGCCGCCGGAGGCCAGATCGGCGCGTTTGCGACCGGCACCTACGCCGGCGCCGGCGCATTGGCGGCGTGGCTGTCGGCGCGGCGCACCGGAGAAGGCCAACACGTCGACGTGTCGATGTTCGAGGCGGTCGTGACCGTGTTGACGACGTTCTTCGGCCTGCGCGGCCACTGGATGAAGGGGCCGATGGCGCAGGCCGCCGAGGCGCCGTCGATCGAGCCCGCGAAGGACGGCTGGGTCG
>CAZPNB010000455.1:0-3073 GCA_964587305.1 uncultured Spirochaetales bacterium
ATCGGGCCGGTGGAGCTGCGCGCGCACAACCCGCGGCTCGTCTACGTGTCGATCAGTGGCTTCGGCGAGACCGGCCCCTACGCGCACAAGCGCGTCTCAGATCCGATCGTGCAGGGGATGTCGGGCCTGTGCGAGATCCAGGGCGGCGCGGCGGGACCGCCCGGCCTCGTGCGCGTGATCGTCCCCGACAAGGTCACCGCGCTGACTGCGGCGCAGAACATCACCGCGGCGCTGCTGGCGCGCGAGCGCACCGGCCGGGGCCAGCACCTGCGCCTCTCGATGCTCGACGCGGTGATCGCGTTCGTATGGCCCGAAGGCATGGCCTACCACACCTTCATCGCGGACGGCATGCCGCGCCCGAAGCCGGTGGCGAGGCGAGACCTCGTGTTCGAGACCTCTGACGGACACATGATCGCGTCGACCGTCGCCGCTCGCGAGTTCCAGGGCTTCTGCCGCGCGGTGGGCAGGCCCGAGTGGCTCTCCGACCCGCGCTTCCAGAGCGCGGCGGGCCTGGTCGCGAACGCGGTGGAGCGCCTCGAGATGATGGCGGAGGTGTTGAAGACACGGACCACCGCCGAGTGGCTCGAGGCGCTCGACCGCGAGGACGTGCCGTGCGGCCCGGTGCTCTCGCGCGACCACATCCACGAGAACGCCCAGGTGCGCGAGAACGCGATCCTGGTCGAGGAGGAGCACCCGGTGGTCGGCAGGATCCGCCAGCCGCGCCCGGCCGAGCGGCTCGACGACACGCCGTCGGCGATCTCCCGGCCGGCGCCGACCCTCGGGCAGCACAGCGACGAGGTGCTGCGCGAGGCCGGCTGTTCGCCGGCCGAGATCGCAGCACTTCGCGAGAGCGGCGCGCTGGGGCCCGCCCGATGAGCCCGGTGCAAGCGCTCGAAGAGCGCGCGCAGCGAGCCGAAGGCGAGCGAAGTTCGGCGGTGCGCCGGCTGTGGGGGATCGGCACGTCGCGCACGATGCGCCCCCACTGGCTGCTGCTCGAGCTCGGGCTCGACTACGAGACCCGCGCGATCCTGCCCCGCAGCGAGGGCATGAACGACCCGGAGCTGCTGCGCTGGACCCGCCGCGGCAAGATCCCGTTCCTCGAGGACGGCGAGATCCGGATCGGCGAGAGCGGCGCGATCCTCTTCTACCTGGCCGACCGCTACCGCGACCACGGCGCCTTCGCGCCCGAGGCCGGGACGCGGGAGCGCGCCGAGTTCGAGGAGCTGGCGTTCTTCATCTTGATGGAGCTCGACGCGACGGCGCTCTACGTGTTGCGCCGGCACGAGGGTCTGCCCGACGTGTACGGCGAGGCGCCGGTGGCGTGCGCCGCCGCGCGTGGGTACTTCGATCGCCAGGCAGGCGAGATCGAGCGCCGGCTCGCCGACGGCCGGCCGTACCTGCTGGGCGACGCGTTCTCGGCGGTCGACATCCTGCTGGTGAGCTGCCTGGCCTGGGCGCAGTTCCTACAGATTCCGCTCGCGGAGCGCCTCGTCGCGTATCGCAACCGCGTCGCATCGCGCGCCGCGTTCGGGCGCGCAATGCAGCGGAACTTTCCGCCGGAGGCGCTGGCCGCGCTCCGGCCGCAGCCGGCAACCTTTCACGCAGGTACTCGTTCCGCAGGGTGAAAGAGCGGCGTGTCAAGGATTCTGCTTTCCCTTCTCGTGGAAGACATTTTCCCACGGGCAGACGAGCCCAGCCCGCGGAGTTGCGCTCGCGCTGCCTCAAGCCACTGAGAAGTAACGCGATTCTGCTCTGGTTGGAGCTTTCCGTTACGATGGTCCGGATATTGCTTCGCTCTTTACCCACGGAAGGGGCGCGGTCGCGTATGCGGCCGCCGCTGTGCAGTAGCCCCTCCCGGCTGATTTAAAAGCGGATAAAAGGGGATCCTGAGCATGCGCAGTGTTTATTCTGCTGTTCTGGCGCTGTGGTTGCTTCCGGCCAGTGCCGGGGCTGTGACGTTCGTTTTCGAGGGGACGACACCCGACACCCTGGTCGACGTCCGGTTCGAGGCGGATCTGAGCATCGTGGGCGACACGCTGACGCTCATTCTCACCAACGACTCGATGAATCACGTGGACGGCGCGTCACCGACGCTGAACCCCAACGACCTGCTGACGAGCTTCTACTTCGACGTCTTCGATGGCGTCAATCGGCCCACGCTGACGTACACGGGCGCCAGCGGCGACGTCTGTCTGACCGACAACTCCGCTGCCGATGACTGCAGCGACACCACCAACGAGGCCGATCTCCGGGCGTTCGTCGCGGGCGATCGCACGTGGCAGTTCAAGGATACCTTCGCCCTCGTGTTCGGGTCCGACACGCTGACGTTCGGCGTCGGCACCGCCGGGAACAACAGCCTGAGCCCGAACGGATTCATGGGGAACATCGTCGACGGCTTCGATTACGGGCTGTACGCCGGAGACGTCACGACCAACAACCTCGACAACACGCTCCTCGCGACCGGGAGCATCACCTACACGTGGTCGGGGGCGACGGGCTACGACGACGGCGACATCGCCGACGAGGTGGTGTTCGGCCTGGGCACCCAGCCCGACAGCACCGGCTTCGTGCCCGAGCCGAGCACGGGTCTGCTGCTCGGGGCGGGCCTGCTCGGCATGGCGTTGCGCAGGGGCAAGCGATAACGGCCCCAACGGACGGTTTCAAAACGCCCCGTCCCTCGGCGGGGCGTTTTGCTTTTCTGGAGGATCGCCGGGCGCGAGCCCTCGTGTCTTGGGTGAACCGGAAGGCTCAGTCGCCACCCGACTTGCCGAGCTTCTCGCGCTGGCTGCGGCGGGCGGCGCGGCTCTCGTCGGTCAGCCAGACCGCGGCGTCGGCGAGCGACTGCTCGCGGCCGTGCGCGTCGATCCGCGCCACTGCCTCGGCGACGAGCGCCGCCTTGGTGTGGGCGTAGGCCTCGCGCGGGAACGCAGCCATGCGCGCCGCGCGACGGCCGCCTCGAAGTCAGCGGCGGGCAGCAGCTCATCGACGACGCCGAGCCGGACCGCCTGGCTCGCGGGATAGAGCGATGCGCCAAGCGTCAGCTCGGCGGCGCGCGCGTGCGAGAGGCGCAGCT
>CAZPNB010000456.1:0-2856 GCA_964587305.1 uncultured Spirochaetales bacterium
CGGTGCTCGGCGAAGTGGATCGGCGCGTCGAGATGGGTGCCGCCGTGCTCGGCGGCCCGGAACGAGTGGGCCTCGTAGTAGTAGCCGCCAGGCTGGACTCCCTCTGCCTCCACGGTGAGTGTGAACCGCTCGCCCGTCGGCCAGTAGATCGTTTCGCCGTCGAACGAATACGTCAGATCGACGAGTGTTCCGCCGGCGAACGCGTCCGCGGTGCTCGTTCTGCCGGAGGGCTGTTGCGCGAGCTGGCAGCCCCAGAGCAGGGTCGCGGTGGCGAACAGCGATGCGCGGCGTGCAGGCATGGTGGGTCTTTTCGAGAGCTTAGTGTCTCGCAAGCGATTGCTCCGGGACCCGGACTGGGTGGGACGCGACCGGCAGATCTGACGCGGACCCAGCGCGCGATTTCCTCACCGGCGGATTGGGAGTCCGTGATAGCCTGGCGCCGATCCGACGAGCCGTCAGATGCCCGCCGATCGCAAGGAGCATCGACTCATGCCGTTCGAGGACTTCGTCGTCTGCGACGCCGACATGCACGTGTTCGAGCCGGCAGACCTGTGGCAGCGCTACCTGACGCCCGAGTACCGGCACGCGGCGCCGGTCGGGATGACGGAGCTCAAGCGCGACATCCGCGTGAAGGTGAAGTCGCAGGTGCTGCTGCGCGTGGGCCCGGTCCGCCCGCTCAAGGAGCGCGGCGGCAGCGGGATCGGCTGGCGCCCGGACCAGGAGGCCGCCTACGGCGAGGCCGAGGCCCGCGGCTGGGACGCCACCGCCCAGCTCCAGGCGATGGACCGCGAGGGTGTCGATCTCACCGTGCTCTACCCGACGCGCGGGCTGTTCGTGCTCGGGCTCGATTCGAGCGAGCAGATCGGCGCGGACGGTCTCGAGCCGCCGTTCGCCGCGGCGATCGCGCGCGCCTACAACGACTGGCTGCACGACTACTGCCAGGCCGCGCCCGACCGGCTCTACGGCGCCGCGATGGTGGCACCCCACGACATCGCGGCGGCCGTCGACGAGACACGCCGGTGTGTCGAGGAGTACGGCTTCAAGGCGATCTTCCTGGCGCCCGGCACCGTGAATCGCATGCCGTGGCATCACCGCGACTACGATCCGCTGTGGGCCGAGTGCCAGAAGCAGGGGGTACCGGTCGGCTTCCACGGCGGCGGGCGGACGCTCTTGACGCCCGACTTCGGCCTCGAGGTGTTCGCCGACCGCCTGATGATGTGGCACACGTTCAACCAGCCGCTCGGCGTGATGGCGGCGGCGGTCAGCTTGATCGGCGGCGGCGTGCTCGAGCGCTTCCCCGAGCTGCGCGTCGGACTGCTCGAGGGCAACTGCTCGTGGGCGCCGTGGCTCTTGCACCGCCTCGACGAGCACCACGAGTGGGTGGGCTGGTACGAGGCGCGCGACCTGACCAAGAAGCCGTCGGAGTACTTCCGCGACAACTGCTTCGTGTCGGTCGAGGTCGACGAGGAGACCGTCGTCCACTACCTCGACTGGTTCGGCGACGACAACCTCGTGTTCTCGACCGACTTCCCGCACGGCGACTCGCAGTACCCGCACGCCGTCGAAACCTTCCGCAAGCTGCCAATGTCCGAGGAGACGCAGCGCAAGGTCACCGGCGACAACTGGAGCCGCCTCTACGACATCCCGCTCGAGCGCAAGCGGCCGCGTTAGGCCCGCGGAAGTTGCATGAAGGAAGACCCAGATCAGCGCGCCTCGTCGGCGGCTTCCAGGGTCAAGGATCTGGATTGGCGCGGAGCCAGTTGGTTCGCGTTGGAGCCCGTCAGCCCTTGCAAGATGACACATCATCGTGTAGATGATCGCCTCCCCTAGGAGCCTGACCAACCCTCCCCCCGTTCGGAGGACGACGCCGTGCGCTCCATCGCGCTCGCCGTGTGTGTTCTGTTTTCCACCGCCTCGGCCCAAGGAATAACGATCGACGTCGAGGGCCTTTCTGCGATGACCCGCATTACTGGAAACCCGATTCCGCTCGACACCAGGCTATCGGACCAATTCCTACCCACACTGGGAGTCCGGTTCGCCTCGGGTTCAGACTACGTGCCAGTGATCTTCCTGGGTGACATTCCGAATCACGCACCGTGTGGCGTCAACGGAATCGGAGGGTCAACGGACGACGGGCTGCTCACCTACAACGACGCCTTTCCGATAGCGATTAGCTTCTAGGACCCGAGCAACCCGTCCCGGCCCGCGACAACGGATTTTGTCTCGATTCGTGGTGACCTCCGTGGAAGCAGCTTCACGGTCGCCTTTGACGCCTTCGATTCGGACGGGAATCTCATCGCCTCGGACTCGGGTCAAGACTTCGGGGGTCGAACCTACAGTGTGGCAGCAGCTTGGATCCACTCCGTTCGGTTCAGCGGTGTTCCGACTCCAACGATTGGCGGGTCCGGCGGTGTTGGCCTGGACGATCTCACCTTCAATCCGGTGACTCTGGTCCCGGAGCCCGGCACCTTGCTGCTCTTGGGTGCGGGACTCGCGAGCTTGGGCTACCGCCGTCGGCGGACGATCTCTGCCTCCAGGCGGGCTGAGCCCTCGTAGGGCGGAAGAATCCCGCCATCGCGAAGTGACGAACCTGAAGGCGGGATGCGCTGCGCTTTCCCGCCCTACGAGAGAGCGCTAGGCGAGCGGTCTCGCAGATCCCGTCTCGGCGTGCTTCGCGCGCAGCCGCCGGATGTGCTCCTCGATCGCCTGCCGGATCAGCCGGTCGTTGTCCTTCGAGATCGCGCGGTGCACAGTCTTTTCCAGCAGCACCCGCAGAACCGGGTTGAAGACGTGATAGGTCTCCCGGAAGTGCACGCGCGTTCGGCCGTTGCCGAGATCCTCGAGGCGGGTCCAGCC
>CAZPNB010000457.1:0-9295 GCA_964587305.1 uncultured Spirochaetales bacterium
ATCACCCATTTCTCTAGTTTGAAATCTGGAATCCCGTAACGCAGCAGACCGCCGAGACGATCGCTCTTCTCGAAAAGCGTAACCGTGTGGCCCGCTCGATTGAGCTGTTGCGCCGAGGAAAGCCCCGCGGGGCCCGAGCCCACAACAGCGACCGAACGACCCGTCCGTCGCGCTGGGCGCACCGAACGGACCCATCCCTCATCCCAACCCCGCCGGACGATCTCCCACTCGATCTGCTTGATCGCAACTGGGTTCTGATTGATCCCCAAGACGCACGCCTGCTCGCAGGGGGCCGGACACACAAGCCCGGTGAACTCGGGAAAGTTGTTGGTGGAGTGGAGGCGCGAAAGCGCGTCCTCCCATTTACCGCGGAAGACGAGATCGTTGAAGTCAGGAATAATGTTCCCGAGTGGGCAGCCGTTGTTACAGAACGGAATTCCGCAATCCATGCACCGCGAAGCCTGAATCTTGGATTTCTCTCGGTCAAAATTCTCCTGCACGATCTTCCAGTCGCCCGTGCGCTCATCGATCGAACGATAGGCGGTTCCCTCGCGCGCGTGCTTCAAGAAGCCCTTGACGTCACCCATTGCCACTCTCCGCCGCAATGCGCTCGCTCTGTGCCCTCTTGTAGTCCCTGGGAAATACCTTCACGAATTTCGGCGCGTAGGTGTCCCATTTCCGAAGGATCTCATCGGATCGCTCACTTCGGGTGTACTGAAAGTGACGACGCACGAGACGCTGCACTCGATCGAAGTCTTGATCGTCCATCGGATCGAGGTCGACCGTCTCCGGGTTCACGCGGGTTTCGAAATCGCCCTCTTCGTCGAGCACATAGGCGATGCCACCACTCATGCCCGCACCGAAGTTGCGGCCGGTGGGACCGAGGATCACCGCGTGCCCTCCTGTCATGTACTCGCAGCCGTGGTCGCCCACGCCCTCCACTACCGCGTCCGCGCCGCTATTGCGCACGCAAAATCGCTCACCGGCGATACCCTGGAAGTACGCCTCGCCAGCCGTGGCACCGTAGAGCAGCACGTTGCCGGCGATCACGTTCTCGGCCGGATCGAATGTCGAGCCGGCGGGTACCCGCACAATGATCTTCGCGCCACACAATCCCTTGCCCACATAGTCGTTGGCATCCCCCTCGACTTCGAGGGTGAGACCATGCGTGCAGAATGCCCCCAAGCTTTGCCCGGCGCTTCCCTTCAGGCGGATCCAGATGGTGTCCTCGGGGAGCCCCTTCTCCCCGTACCTGCGTGAAACCTCGGAGCCGAGGATCGTCCCCAGCGTGCGGTCCGTGTTGTGGATGCGCATCGTAATCTCGACGCGTTCTCCGCGTTCGAGAGCCGGACGTGCCATACGCAGCAGCTTCTGGTCGAGCACCTGCTCCAACTCATGGACCAGAGTCTGATTCTGGCAGTGATGAATCGCGTAGGGGACCTCCGGCCGATGGAACAGTTCGGAAAAGTCGAGCCCCACTTGCTTCCAATGATGCTCTGCCTTGGCGACGTCGAGCACTTCGACGTGGCCGATCATGTCATCGAGCTTGCGGAAGCCGAGGGGCGCCATCAGCTCCCTCACTTCCTCTGCGATCCAGAGTAGATACTGAACGACGCTGTCGGGGGTACCCGCAAACCGCTGGCGCAGGGTCGGATCTTGTGTCGCGATTCCCACCGGGCATGTATTGAGATGACACACGCGCATCAAGATGCAGCCCAGCGCAACCAGCGGAGCCGTCGCGAAGCCGAACTCATCCGCGCCGAGCAAGGCCGCGATCACCACGTCGCGGCCGGTCTTCAACCCGCCGTCTGCCTGCACCCGGATCCGCCCCCGAAGGTCGTTCAACACGAGGGTCTGCTGGGTCTCGGCGAGACCGATCTCCCAAGGAATACCCGCGTACTTGATCGAAGCTTGGGGTGAAGCGCCTGTCCCACCATCCATACCGCTGATCAGCACGCCATCCGCTTTTCCCTTGGCGACCCCCGCTGCAATGGTGCCGACTCCGGTCACCGAGACGAGTTTTACTGAAACTCGCGCATAACAGTTTGCATTCTTGAGGTCATAGATGAGCTGGGCTAGGTCTTCGATCGAGTAGATGTCATGGTGCGGCGGCGGAGAAATCAGACCCACGCCCGGCGTGGAGTGCCGCACCCGCGCGATCGTTTCGTCGACCTTGTGCCCGGGAAGCTCACCACCCTCGCCGGGCTTCGCCCCCTGGGCGATCTTGATCTGCATCTCGTCCGAGTTGACCAAATACCAGCTGGTAACGCCGAACCGGCCTGATGCCACCTGCTTGATCGCACTGCGCCGTGAGTCTCCATTCGGTTCGGGCGTAAATCGACTGGGATCCTCACCACCCTCACCGGTGTTGCTCTTGCCGCCGAGACGGTTCATGGCGATCGCGAGCGTCTGATGAGCTTCGATCGAGATCGAGCCATAGCTCATCGCGCCGGTACAGAATCGCTTTGCGATCTCGCCGGCAGGCTCCACTTCCTCGATGCGCACCGCAGGCTGCAAGCCCTCCTTGAATCGGAACAGGCCGCGCAGGGTGGAGGCGGTATCGGCAGCTCCGTCGGCCGACGCGCTGAACTCCTTGTAATCCTCGTAGCTTCCACGACGCAGTGCGATCTGGAGCTTCGAAACCGTATCGGGGTTGAAGGTGTGGCGTTCGCCACGGGCACGCCATTGGTAGAGGCCCCCCGGATCGAGCTCAGGGTACTGATACTCCTCACCGGGAAACGCTCGGGCATGCCGCATTGCGACCTCGGTCGCAATCACTTCGTAACCGACACCAGAGACGCGAGACGGGGTTCCCGTGAAACAACGCTCCACCAGGCCGCGATCGAGGCCAACTGCTTCGAAGATCTGCGCGCCACGATAGGAATGGAGCGTCGAGATCCCCATCTTGGCGAAGGTCTTTAGCAGCCCCTTGTCGTTCGCCTTGATGAAATTATAGACCGCCCTTCCCGGATCCATCTCAGCCGGTGTATGAGTTCCGTCGCGAGCCAGATCTTCAACTGTCTGCAGCGCGAGATAGGGGTTGATTGCCGCGGCTCCATAACCGATCAGGAGGGCCATGTGCGCGACCTCGCGCGCCTCACCGGTCTCGCAGACGAGACCACAGCGGGTGCGCAAGGTTTTGCGAATCAGGTGGTGATGTACCGCGCCCGTGGCGAGGAGCATCGGAATCGGCGCGAGATCGGGCGAGACTCCGCGGTCCGAGAGGATCAAGATATTCGCGCCGCTGCGAACGGCGTTCTCTGCTTCTGAACAGAGCTGGTCGAGCGCCGATCGCAAACCGGCGCCGCCCTCGGATACGTTGAACAAGCACGCGAACGTCCGCGAACAAAACCCGGTAAGCGCCAGACTCTCGAGACGCGCCAAATCCTCGTCTGTGATCACCGGATGCTCGATACGAATCATTCGCGCGTGCTGCTCGGTCTCCTCGAGCAGGTTGCGCTCCGCGCCGAGTGTCGAGTAGAGCGCCATCACCGGTCGCTCATTGATCGAGTCCATTGCCGGATTCGAAACTTGGGCGAACTTCTGCTTGAAATACCTGTAGAGAACTTGAGGGCGGTCCGAGAGACATGCCAGCGCGGCGTCTTCGCCCATCGACCCGATCGCCCATTTACCTTGTGCTGCCATCGGGGCCAACAGGACCTTCTGATCCTCGGTCGTGTAGCCGAAGACTTGTTGCAGCGTGAAGAGCTGCTCCCGGTTGTAACGGTCCACTGGCACGTGCGCGAGCGGAAGGTCGCTGAGGATCACTCGATTGCGTTCAACCCAGTCTCGATACGGACGGCGTGCGACGTAGCGGCGCTTGATCTCCTCGTCGCCGACGATACGCCCTTCCTCAAGATCGATGAAGAAGATCTTCCCGGGGTGGAGTCGCTCCTTGACAACGACGTTGGAGGGTTCGATCTCGAGGACACCCACCTCTGACGCCATGACGACGAATCCGTCCTTCGTCACGACGTAGCGCGATGGACGCAGGCCGTTGCGGTCGAGTACCGCACCGATCTTGCGCCCATCAGTGAACGCCAGTGAAGCCGGGCCATCCCAGGGCTCCATCAGGAATGAATGGAATTCATAATAGGCACGTAGGTCTGGATCCATGTCGGCGCGGTTCTCCCACGCTTCGGGGATCATCATCAGCACGGCCTCGGGCAATTCCCGACCGGACAGCGCCAGAAATTCGAGAGCATTGTCGAATCGCGCCGAGTCCGAGGACCCGGCGCGCAGGATCGGGAAGAGCTTCGCGAGGTCGTCGCCAAACAGGCTAGATGACATCGTGCCCTCACGAGCGCGCATCCAGTTCTGATTCCCCTCGATCGTGTTGATCTCGCCATTGTGGGCGAGGTAGCGGAAGGGATGCGCGAGGTTCCAAGAGCCCAGCGTGTTGGTGCTGTAGCGCGAATGCACCAGACACAGCGCAGAATGAAAGTCTGGATCGCAGACATCCGGAAAGAATCCCTGGATCTGTCGGGATATCAGCATTCCGGCATAGACGATCGTGCGGCTAGAGAGGCTGGTGACGTAGAAGAAGTGCCGATCGCCGCATTCGTCGGCGATGTGCTTTTCCGCCAACCGGCGGATCACATACAGCTTGCGTTCGAAGGCGTCCTGATCCTCGGCCTGACGCCCGGCAGAGGCTACGAAAAGCTGCCTTACGCGCGGCATGCTCTCGCGCGCCAACCAACCGATCGCCTCCCCATCGCAGGGCACGTCGCGCCAGCCGATGACGCCTTGGCCCTCGCTCTTGATCAGATTCTCCAGGATCTCGACCTGCCGCGCGGCAGCCGCTGGATCCTGCGCCAAGAAGATCATGCCCACCGCGTAGTGACCGGGCGCGGGGAGCTCGATTCCCTGCGCGCGCATCTCGCGGCGCAGGAATCTGTCGGGAACCTGCACAAGGAGCCCAGCACCATCGCCGGTTTCCGGATCACAGCCGCACGCGCCCCGGTGCTCGAGGTTGATGAGCACCTGAATGCCCTTGGAAACAACCTCGTGCGACTTCTCGCCCCGGATGTTCGCTACGAAGCCGACACCACACGCGTCGTGCTCATTGGCGGGATCGTAGAGTCCCTGCTTTTTCATCCGAAGAGGTCGGCGGGTGGGGGGGACCATCCTCGCTAGCCTCCGCTGTCTTCGTGTTCCGTCGAGCGCCGCTTCCCGCGGCGTGGTCGGTCCGGAAATCCATCGTCCGCCACCAGCGCGATGCGCGAGCGTTCGGCATGGGTCGACAGAACGACCATCGTCTCGGTCCGCGAAACGCCGTCCACGCCGCGTACGCTGTCGATCAATCGCTCGAGGGATTCCGTGTTCCGAGTCTTCACCTTGAGCATCAGCGTGTAGCCACCCGTTACGTGGTGGCACTCGAGCACTTCGTCCATCGCGCCCACTTCGGCCTCCACGCGGTCTATCGCGCCGGGCCGATCCGTCGAAACGCCGATGAAAGCGGTGATGTCGCGACCGAGCTTGCGCGGATCTAGCACGGCCGTATAGGCGAGAATGACCCCCGCCTCTTCCAGCTTATGGATGCGCTCGACCACTGCCGGGGCCGACAACCCCACCTTCTCGCCGATCGCAGCGAGCGGCTGCTTGCAGTTTTCCTGCAGCAGCTCGAGGATGGCTCGATCGGTGGCGTCGAATTCAAATACAGATCGGCTGAATTTCATTAGGCAGAATAGCCTTTCAGGCAGATCATATAGACGATAATATCCGAGTTCGTCAAGCTAATCTCAAGAATTTCCATAATAAAACGGTGCTCTATTCAGAAATTTGATCGTTTGTACCCGGGGGGAGAAGGGACGCCATGACTCCCCGCATACGCGCCGGGAAGTTGGTGAACAGCCCGTCACAGCCGAGCCGCAGAAGGATGACCATCTCAGCGGGGTCGTCCACGGTGTAGACGTACACAGCGAGGCCCTCGGCGTGCGCCGCCTCGACGGCAGCCAACGTGGCGAGACCCTTCCAGAAGTGGACCGCCTCCGCAGCGACTGCCTCACAACGCTGGAGCCAGCGCTCCGGAGCGCGCGGCGAGACCAGCACGCCCAGGCGCGCGCCGGGCGTCGTCTCGCGCAGTCGGAGGAGCACACTGTCCTCGAAGGACGAGAACAGAATCGTGGAACCCAGACCGCGACTATCGAGTGCCGACGCGGTCGCCACTTCGATTCCGGGGTAGTCACCCACCCCACTGCGCTTGATCTCCAGATTGAAGGGAATCCGAGCGCCGAAGGCGTCGAGCACCTCTTCCAACGTCGGAACCTGCTGGCCCCCACGCGCATCGAGGGCTCGCACCTCGGCGAGCGTGGAATCTCCGATCTCGCGGCCCCCGGGAAGGCCGGGGAGGCGTTCGTCGTGGGCGATGACGATCGCGCCGTCCCGGGTGCGGTGCAGGTCGATCTCGATCATGTCGGCCCGCTGCTCGACCGCGAGCGCATAGGCTGCCAGCGTGTTCTCGGGTCGTTCACCGGAGGCGCCCCGGTGGGCGATCACCAGCGGCCGGAGCGGACGGGCCGATCTCACGCTCCAGCCCAGTTCCGCGACCGCTCGACGGCCCGCTTCCAGCCGGCATAGAGCGCTTCGCGTCGATCGACGCTCATGCGCGGCTCGAAGGTGGAGACCGAGCCCCCGCCCTGCGGCAGCGATGCACGGCCTTCCCAGAACCCGACCGCGAGTCCAGCCAGGGCTGCCGCACCGAACGCCGTCACTTCGAGCAGCGCAGGGCGCTCGACCACCGTTCCCAGGATGTCCGCCTGGAACTGCATCAGGAAGTCGTTGGCCGCACCCCCACCATCGACGCGCAGGGCGTCCAGCGTGATGCCCGAGTCAGCCTGCACGCATTCCACGACGTCGCGCGTCTGATACGCAATCGCCTCGAGAGTCGCGCGCACGATGTGCGAACGGGTCGTGCCGCGGGTGATGCCGATCAGTACGCCACGCGCCCGCTCGTCCCAGTAGGGTGCGCCCAGACCCGTGAATGCCGGAACCAGGTACGCGCCCCCTGTGTCCTCCACCGAAGCCGCCAGCCCCTCGGTTTCGCTCGCCGACGCGACCAGCCCGATCCCGTCGCGCAACCACTGCACCGCGGCTCCCGTCACGAAGATGCTGCCCTCGAGGGCGTACTCGACCCGGCCCCCGATCCCCCACGCGATCGTGGTGAGCAGTCCGGTTTTCGAGCGAGGAGCCGATTCACCGGTGTTCATCAACAGGAAGCAGCCCGTCCCATAGGTGTTCTTCGCGCGGCCCGGACGCGTACAACCCTGCCCGAAGAGCGCCGCCTGCTGGTCGCCCGCAATTCCGGCGATGGGGACCTCGGCGCCGAACCATTCCGGGTCGGTCACGCCGAAGACACCACACGAGTCGCGCACGTCCGGCAACATCGCATCGGGAATGTCGAGCTCCTGGAGCATTCTCGCGTCCCATACGCGCTCGTGCACGTCGTAGAGCAGCGTGCGCGACGCGTTCGAGTACTCGGTGGCGTGAACGCGACCCTTCGTCAGCCGGAATAGCAGCCACGCATCGATCGTGCCGAATGCGAGCTCTCCCCGACGCGCCCGCTCGGGCGCCCCCGACACCGCGTCCAGGATGAAACGCACCTTCGTACCAGAGAAGTACGCGTCGATCACCAGCCCAGTTCGAGCGCGCACCTCGTCGGCGAGACCACGAGCGCGCAGGTCGTCGCAGATCGCTGTCGTCTGGCGCGATTGCCAGACGATCGCGCGGTGGATCGGATCGCCCGAGGCGCGGTCCCACACGACGGTGGTCTCGCGCTGATTCGTGATGCCGATTGCCGCGAGATCGTTCCCCGTCGCACCGGCCCTGGCGAGCGCGTTTCGCGCGGCTCGAAGCTCTGTCCGCCAGATCTCCTCAGCGTCATGCTCGTCCCAGCCCGGTCGCGGAAAATGCTGGGTAAACTCGATCTGATCGACCGCGGCGATGCGTCCGTCTCGGTCGAACAGAATCGCCCGGGAGGACGTCGTCCCCTGGTCGAGGGCCATCACGTAGCGGCTCATCGGATCTCCCCGGTGCTTCTGAAACGACTTACGGGTCCCTACACGTCGAACAGCGCGTCGACGAATTCCTCGGCGGCGAAGTCGCGCAGATCCTCCGCCGCTTCACCGACCCCGACGAAGCGGACCGGAATCCCGAACTCGTCGGCGAGTCCTACGATCACGCCGCCCCGAGCGGTGCCGTCGAGCTTCGTCAAAACGAGCCCCGTCACCGGGGCAACCTCGGTGAAGAGCTTCGCCTGGCTGAGCGCGTTCTGGCCGGTGTTGGCATCGAGGACGAGCAGGGTTTCATGGGGTGCACCATCGAGCTCGCGACCGATCACGCGCGCGAGCTTCGCCAGCTCCTCCATCAGCGGCTTCTTGGTCTGGAGACGGCCCGCGGTGTCTATGATCGCGACATCGACACCGCGCGCAACGGCGGCTTTCACTGTGTCGAACGCCACGGCCGACGGATCGCCGCCCTGCTGTCCCGCGATCACGTCGCAGCCCACGCGCGCTCCCCATGCCTGGAGCTGCTCGATCGCCGCTGCGCGAAAGGTATCGCCGGCACCGAGCAGCACCTTGTGCCCGGCCGCCACGTGTCGTGCCGCCAACTTACCGATCGTGGTGGTCTTCCCCGACCCGTTGACGCCCAACACGAGCACGACGTGCGGCTTCGCCGAGAGCGTAAGCCCGCCGCCGCGCTCGACACGGCGCAGCTTCTCGGTGATCGCTTCCTGCAAGATTCCGCGCACCACCGACGCGTCGCGGCCGCGCCCGTCGCGTCGCACGCGCTCGAGCAGTGCGTCGGCGGTCTTTACTCCGAGATCGGCTTGGAGAAGTAGCTCCTCGAGTTGACCGAGCACTTCGTCGTCGACGCTGCCGGCGCCGAGGATCTTCCCGAGACCGCCGACGAGCGCATCGCTAGTACGGCGCAGGCGATCGCGCAGACGTGCCGGCGGAAGCACAGGCTCCGGCGCGACCTCGGGCCCGGGTTCCGTCCGCTGCGGCCTCTCCGTACGCAGCTCGGGAACGACCGGCGTCGGCGCGGTCGTCGCGTGCGTGGCTCCATTTCTACTCCAACCATCGTTGCGTCCAAACCACCCCGCCGCGCTGACACACAGGAGAGGGATCAGCGCCGCGACCCCGATCATCCAGACCGGCTTCGACGCGGCCCAGAGCGCGAACTCATGAAAGAGCGTGGAGTCCATGGGTCGCGGAACATACCATTCCGCCGATCCGCTCCGACGAACCCCGAGCACTGTTCGAACAAGTGCTGCCGTCGGGCGCGCAGCGAGGCT
>CAZPNB010000458.1:0-2608 GCA_964587305.1 uncultured Spirochaetales bacterium
CGACGTCCTTGGAACCGACGACGTTGCCCACGCGGTCGTGGACATCGACCGTGCGGACGAGCTGCTGATCGGCCTTCATGGAAGGCCTCCTGTCAAGGGGCGGGTGTTACTGCGGTGCGGAAGGTACGAGGGGCACGAAGGAAGCGTACGCCGACGGCCACAACGGGCGTAGAGGGGCGGACGGCGCGGAATCAGTGCAGTGCTGTGGACTTCACCGGCTCGTAGCCTGAGAGGCACGCCCACTTGGCATCGCGCGCTTCGCTATGCCCGATGGGCCATGCCCCACGATTACCGCCTATTGGTTTGCAACCCGATATGCCTCGAAATCAGTCCACACCCGTTTCACCGTAGACTGCGGCAGATTGAAGACGTAGGGCTTATCCGGCCTCTCTACGCTGGTCACTTCGACACGAATCGTGGGCCACGCGTCGCCATCCGGAGCAAACCAATCAGCCGTGCACTGGAAGATCCCGACGCGCGCTTGATCAGCACCATGATAGTCGGCTGACCAGGTCGACTTCGAAAACACAAGTGGCTGCATGGCGCGAAAGCGGGCGACATCTTCAACCTCAACGCTGTCCCTGAAGATACGCACGTCCTTGAAATCCGCCTTGAATTCCATCTTGTGAGAACCGCGGTAGTAGCTTCCGGAGGCTCCGGCAGCAGCCGCCCCCAGGATGTTTCCAAACAAGCTACCTCCGGTCTCGCCCATCTTCGGAGTGAACTCAAGTGTCACAACAGGGGGGAATCCGCCACGCGTGTAGCGCATCCACTCGCGCATTTCGCCGAGTGGATCGTAAGACTGGTCCTCACTTACCCTGCCCTTTGCCTCACGCTTCTTTGTTTGCTTGGCTAGCGCGACGTCAAAGCTGTACATCCGCCACGCAGCGAATATGGGCGTGGACACCACAACCTCGAACTTGCCGGTACTCGTGCGATCGTGCACGTAGTATGGCTTGGCGTCGAACTTCTTCGCGCCAGCTGCGACTTGAAGCGAGTCGAGGGGGAATATCCCGCGTGGTGCCACTGGTAGGCGGCGTGCTGATGGCACCTCGACCGAGTCCATTGCCGCACGGGCCGCGGTGACAGCCGAGATCCCCTCTGTGATCAAGACGCTTCCCGAAACTCCCGGCCCACGGTCGGAAAAGTCCCCAAACGTGTTGATCGCAATCACGGTGCCGTTCATGTTCACCAGCGGTCCCCCGGAGTTGCCAGGGTTGATGTTCACATCAGAGATCACTGCGGTTGGCTCGATCTTGCTAACGATGCCTGCCGTCATGATCTTCTCCTGGTTCAAAGGACTCCCAATGGCGATAACCCGTTCGCCCTCAAAGACCATCGTGTCACTGGGCACGGCCAACGTGAGAACAGGGCGACCGACCAGAACGGAGGGGTTCACAAGGACAATGGCGACGTCCCTCTTTGGGTCTGACGCAAGGAACGTTGCATCCACTCTTGTGCTGTCGTCGAACTTCACACGGATCCGATACCGGTCACCGACAACATGGGCGTTCGTCAAGACAAGACCGACGCTGTCGATGACGAACCCCGTGCCATGCCCCCCGGAAGCAAAAACAGTTGCTACCCCATCGCGAAGACGACGGAACAGCAGTGCCTCCTCGCTTACACGGCGCTGTGCGAGAGATGGACCTGCAGCCAGCAACACGACGAAGGCGCAAGACAAACCCATCAAGCGCACACCCTTGCGGCGCATGAAACCCTCCTGCTCGTTGAGTCCGGGATCTGCGTTCGGCGGCATTCGCCTGTCCTGAGTCGGGAGTTGATTCAAGCACGCGGCCGAGTGCCTCGCTCGTGCACGGCGACCTTGGTCCACAGCCTACGCCTTTGCTGCGACCCTTGCGAAGTGGACCATGAGGCGACATTCCGACGGCCCCAAGATGCCTCGCAACGGCAGTCACTTGGACAGCCGTGCGAAGGTGACCCGATGGTCGACGGGGCAGGTTGGCCCCGCCGCCACCGCCAACCCCAGCGCGTCGAACATGTGCAGCCAGTACTTGTCCCGCGCACGCAATCCCAGCGCCGCACGCGCCGGCCGCCTCGGCACTAAGTCCGCCAGTTGCTTGAAATCGCCGGCCACCAGCGCCTCCGCCACGTCGATCTTCGTCGCGCGCGGATTCCCAACGACAGCCTGTCGGATCTCCTCCGGGGTCAACTCGACGACGCGCAGGCCGAGATCCTCAGCCCTCCCCCGCAACTCCTGGTCGATCACCGACAGAATCGCCGCTCGCCGGGTTGGCAGCGCGTACGGCTTCTCGATTGCGACGACCTGCGGCCCGTGCTCCTCGATCGCAGCGAGCACGATGCGGCGTGCTTGACCGACGAGGTCGTGTGGTCGATGGCCATTCCGCAGCGTGTGAACGCCGAACGAGATGAGCTGTCGATCGCGGATGATGGCGATGCCCATCTCCTTCGTGCCGGGGTCGATTCCGAGGATGGTGTTGTGTTGCATGAGGGTGGTCGATGATAAGTAATCAAATGCCCTCCCGGGCTGCCTGTGCTGGGTTCCCTGCGGACCCCATCGAGACAGCGGCGTTCCGGCAAGGCGGAATCGCAGGCTTCGGCCGGATCACCGGCCGCGGGAGGGCGG
>CAZPNB010000459.1:0-4115 GCA_964587305.1 uncultured Spirochaetales bacterium
GTAAGCGGCGTGGTCGGTTCCGGCGACAGTGCCGAATGCGACGCGGCCTTCACCGGGCCCGCTGGAGCCTCCATCGCTGCCGAGAAGCCCCTTCGACGCTTCGACAACGTCCCCGCGGTCGGAAGGACCCCTTGACCCGCGAGGGGTGACAGACGAGACTTCTCCGCCTCGGCCCGTTCGTCGAGCAGGAGCAACGCGACGCCTCAAATGAGGTGTCCGCTCGGCCATTTGTGATTGCCAGTCAACGAATTTGATCAAGCCAATCTGGAGAACAAGTTCATGAAGTTTTCTACCCGTCGTGTTCAACGCGGCTGTCGATTGAACACTTCAATCCTGGTGATCGGTCTTCTGTGCCTCGCCGCGGCTGCGGAATCCGCCATGGCGGACAAGGATCCGACGGACGTGACCGCAATCGTCGCCGCCGCCGTCAAGGACGGGCGGCTTTCCATTTCGGCGAGCAACGGACAGTTCGGAGATCTCGCGCAGGGCGTCGTCAAGAAGCTGCATGTCGAATACAGCATCGGCGCCGAGAAGCTCTCTCGCGACGTTCCCGAAGGTGACGAGTTGGAACTGTCGGCGCCGGCGGGAAAGAAGCTTGTCATTCTGAAGGCCGTCTATGGGCCGGCCGATGGGTCAACACCGGTGAGTGCGACGGCGGTTCTGGAACACCCGGGTGATGTTCTCGACACGCTTCCGGGATTCAAGCTCGAACACGTTCTCCGAGCCGACGCCGCCAAAAACGGCTCGTGGATTTCCATGGCGAAGGATCCGAAGGGGCGGCTCCTGCTTGGTGGGCAGCACGGCCAGCCAATCACTCGCGTCACAGTAAAGGATGGCAAAAGCGTGAAGGAGGAGATCCTGCACGTCCCTGTGAGTGAAACGATGGGCATGCTGTTCGTCGGAAAAACGCTCTACATCAACGGCAGCGGCAATCGCGGCTTTGCGCTGTATCGCTGCAAGGACACGAAGGGCGACGACAGCTACGACGACGTGGAGTTTCTTCGCGAATGGCGTGGGGGATCGGGCGAGCACGGCGCGCACGGGCTTGTCCTCGGGCCGGACAACATGCTCTACGCGGTCTGTGGAAATTTCACGGACGTGCCCAGAGATTTGGCGCCCAGCTCGCCCCATCGCAACTACGCCGACGATCTGGCCCTCAAGCGCATCGAGGATGGCAACGGATTTGGCGATGGCAAGCTGCCGCCGGGCGGCTACGTGGTGCGGATGGATCTGGATGGAAAACACGCGGAGCTGTTTTCGGCCGGCCAGCGGAACAATTACGACATTGCTTTTAACGCAGACGACGAATTGTTCGGCTTCGACAGCGACATGGAATGGGACTGGGGAACGCCGTGGTACCGGCCGGTTCGTGTGTTCCACTCCGTCCGCGGAGGCGACCATGGATTCCGCGAAGGCAGCGCCAAGTGGCCCGAGCATTACGCGGATAGTTTGCCGGCTACGGTGAATATCGGCATCGGCTGCCCTACGGGCGTGGCCTTCGGAACAGGAGCGAGGTTTCCGGAAAAGTACCAAAAGGTTTTCTACATTTGCGATTGGACGTACGGGCGATTGATCGCCGTTCACTTGACCCCCCATGGAGCCAGTTACTCGGGCGCCTGGGAGAACTTCGTCGCTCCTAAGTCGCTCAAATCTAGGGCGGGGAAAGTGCCCCTCAATCTCACGGACGTCGTGATCGGCGATGACGGATCGCTCTATTTCACGGTGGGCGGGCGCGGGACGCAGGCGGACCTCTTTCGTGTGACGTACACGGGCACCGACGCGGCGCCTCTCCCGCTCAGCGAGCTGCGCGACAAGAACGGCAGCAACGCGCGGGAGCTGCGTCACACGCTCGAAGCGTTGAATGTCCAAGCCGATCCCTCGGCCGTGCCGTTCGCCTGGCCCCACCTGAATAGTCCCGACCGATTCATTCGCTATGCCGCTCGGATGGCCATCGAGCGTAACCCCATCACAGAATGGCGATCCAAGGCGCTCTCTGAGAAACAGCCGAACGCTGCGTTTCAAGGTCTGCTGGCGCTGGCTCGACTCGGCGGCGCCGACGCGCAGCCCGCGATCCTCAAGGCGCTCCTGGCATTTCCGTTCGCGACGCTCACGGAGGAACAGGCGCTCGCCAAACTGCGCGTGATCGAGGTCTCGTTGGCTCGGCAGGGCGTCCCGTCCGCAGAGCTTTCCAGTCAGGTGATCGCTGAGCTGGACCCGCTTTTCCCCGCCAAGACGGAATCTGCGAACCGAGAACTGTGCCAGATTCTTTTGGCGCTCAATGCCCCGAGCGCTGTCGCCAAAACCGTCGGGCTGCTCCGGACCGCGCCGACGCAGGAAGAGCAAGTCGCCTACGCGATCGCGCTTCGCAACATCAAGACCGGCTGGAACCGCGAGCTCCGGCGCGACTACTTGTCGTGGTGGACCGCCGGCCAGAGCACCCAGCATCCCGAACAGGTCCTGGAGTGGTTCAAGGACGCGGGAATCAGTTTCAACAACGGCTCCAGCTTTCAGAATTTCTTGAACAACGCGCTCAACGAAGCGCGAGCGTCAATGACGCCGGCCGAGTTCGCCGCGCTTGGCGATGTGAGCTTGCCCAAGCCGCGCGCAAAGCCCGCAGCAGAGCCGCGCAAGTTCGTCAAGGAGTGGAAAACGTCGGACTTGCAGCCTGTGTTGGACAAGGTCGGCAAGGGGCGCGGTTTCGCTCGCGGTAAAGCGACATTTGAAGCCGCGCAGTGTGTTCTGTGTCACCGTTACGGCGATCAAGGCGGGGCGACCGGCCCGGACCTGACTGCGATTTCCTCGCGGTTCAAGCGGCAAGATATCTTGGACTCCATGATCGAGCCGTCGAAGGTGGTCCCCGAGCAATACATGAGCACTGTTTTCACGTTGAACGATGGAGCGGTAGTTGCCGGCCGCGTGAGTCAAGAGACGGACGAGAAAGTCGTGGTGATGACCGATCCGTTTAATGCGGCCGCGACCTCCACGGTGAATAGATCTAAGATCACGTCTCGTGAACTTTCGAAGATCTCGCTGATGCCGTCAGGTCTTTTGAACACCTTCACGGAGCAGGAGATTCTGGACCTCTTGGCGTTTTTGGAATCCTCGGGCGATCCCAAACACCCAGACTTCAAGAAATAGATGGTGTGAGCTTGACCCGCGCAGCGGGGATCCTGGCTGCGACGCGGCGGCATAGACATTGCTTCAGGTGCACTCGTCCGACTCTATCCACTCGCCCGATTGCGCTTCGGCTTCCCGTGCCGTCCTCCTGGGCTCCAATGGCCACCGGGTTCATCGCGTTTCGTTATCTCACATCGCGCTTCAAAGCGTTTGCGACGCTCCTGACGGTGGCGAGTAGCACCGCGCTCTCGATCGTCGTCTTGTCGGGTGGCGAGAGTCTTCAACTGCGGCGAGCGCGTGCGCACCAAGACCCAGGGAAGCAGGGCTCGCAGAAGGTCGTCGCCGCCGAAAATGCGCCGGTAGAGATCTGGGTGCCGCGACGGGATCTCCTGCGCTGCGGCGATCCCCCTCACTTCGGTTTCTGCGCCTTCGTTGATCTGGCTGCCCAGAGGGGGCGGATCGTCCCGTTACTTCTGCAAGGCGCGTGGCCTTTGCTCCTCCTGCGCGCAGGAACACGCTCTTCTTTGGTCCGAGCGCATGGTCGAGGAAGCGCTTCCTCAGGTCCTCCTGTGGTCAAAATACTCGAGCGCCAGGCTTGCGCAAGACTTCCTCGTCCGGGCAAAACAGCTCTACCGCCGCCGCCAACATGATCAAGCGCCGAGACCATTCACAGCGCGAAGGATCAACTCCGGCGAAGCCGGGGTGGATGCTTCTTCGCGCTCCCACTGCCCGTCCCGTCGCAAACGACATAGTTTATGCCCCGAGAATCGCAGTGGGGGCCCTGTGGGGGCGCAACGCTGATTGAACTAAGCGCGCGCGCAAAAATAAGTTGAACAAGTTTGAATTGTGATCATCGTCGAGTAATGCTGTAGTTCCACTCACCATGAAAGCGGTGCGGAGTAAGAGAGATCTTGGCAAGCTCATCCTCACTCACCTTGATCCCTTTCTCGTAATGGGCGGTATCGAGAGCCGCTTTGACTAGCAACCCTGTCCGCGTA
>CAZPNB010000460.1:0-3248 GCA_964587305.1 uncultured Spirochaetales bacterium
TGCCGCTGGCGGCGCCGGTGACGAGCGCGACCCGCCGCGGGTCGCCGATCTCGCCCTGCGAGCTCACTCGGCGAGGTCGCCCAGCAGCGGCGAAGGCGTGCCGACGCTGGTGATCCACAGCTGGTGCACGGCCCGCGTCGCTCCGACGTGCAGCCGCCGGCGTGCCTCGGGAGCGTCGGGGTAGTGATCCGCGCTCGCGTCGGCGAGCACGACGTAATCGAACTCCAGACCCTTCGCCTGCTCGATCTCGGTGACCTCCACGCCCGGCGCGAAGCTGAAGTCCTGTACCGCCACGCGCCGCAGGCCCGGGAGGTCGCTCTGCTCGAGCCCATCGTGGTACACGGCGCTCATCTCCGGGTTCGGCGTCAACACGGCCACCGACGCGAGCGGTTCGCTGCGCACGAGCTCGCGCAGCGCGTCGCCGAGGAACGCCACGCACGCACCGCGGTCGGTGAAGCGGAACAGCTCCACCGGCGGACCGGAGCGCGTGGCCTGCGGGGGCTCCTCCTCCTCGCGCAGCGGTCCGAGCACACCATGGGCGAAGCTCGCGATCTCCTGCGAGGATCGGTAGCTCACCCGCAGCGTCTCCAGCGCGTCACCCTCCACGCCTAGCTCCTCGAGGAAGCGGCTCCACGACGTGAAGCCGCTGTAGCTCTGCACGTGCTGCTGGGTATCGCCGGCGAGCGTGAGGCTGCGCCGCTCGTCGAGACAGTCGATCAGCACGCGAACCTCGAGCGGCGAGAAATCCTGCACCTCATCGATCGCGACGTGGCGGTAGCGCAGCGGCTCTTGCTTGCGCGCGCGCAGCGGGCCCACCCGCAGCTGCCAGGCGCGCAAGAGCAGCGCGTCGTCCTCGGGCTCGAGCGCGGCCTCGACCTCCCGGTCGCCCTCGAGCCAGGCGAAGAGCTCCTCGTTGCGTCGCCGGCAGTGCTCCGCGAACTGCTCGAACGCGGCCGGTCGATAGGCTCCCGGCGTGCGGCGCTCGGCGCACTCGCGCAAGAGCGCCGGGCGCGTCAGCACGCTCGCCCAGTCGTCGAGGGCCTGCCGCTCGCTGCGCGGGCCCGGATGCGCCTTTACGTGCAGGGCGAGCGCTTCGAGCAGCGACGGGTCGAGCTTCAACCGCTGCACGATCGCCGGCGCATCGGCGCGCGCCGCCGCCGGGAGATCGGGGAAGTGCCGCCGCCGCTGCTCGTGCGCCCAGTCTCGGTAGCTGATGATACGCACCTCGTGCACACCCAGCGACGGAAGCACCGTCCCGACGTAGTCGCGCAGCGCGGGTGAGAACACGATGAACAGCGTGCGCTCGGAGTCGATGCTGGGATCGTCATAGGCCAGGTACGCGATCCGGTGCAACGCGACGGTGGTCTTCCCGGAGCCGGCGTTGCCGCGGATTGCCAGGTAGCCGCCCGCCCGCGTGATCAGCTCGAACTGGGTCGGGTCGATCAGGCCGGTGATCTCCGGCAGGCGCTTGTCTGCGCGGCGGCGATTCCCGGCGAGGTCGGTGCCCAGGCGGCGGGGTCCGGCTGCATCCTCGGCATACGCCCGCAGTGCGCTGCGCGCGCCGCCGGCCAGCCGCGGCCGCTCGCGCTGCACCTCGCGCCAGCCCAGCGGCTCGGCCAGGAAGACGCCCTCGGGCGCTTCGACGCGATCGAGCACGCCGTCGCGGATCCGCACGCTGCGGCGCGCCGTCACCACGCCCAGACGAGCCTGCCCGCCGAACTCCTCCTCGTATTCGTCGCCCTGCTGGTAGCGGTAGAAGATCTTCGACACTGGGGCGTGTCGCCAGTCGACGATCCGCACGCCATCTTCGATGCAGGTCGCGCGGCCGAGGCACAGGTCGCGCTCGTGGCCCCGCTCGCGCAGGCGCAAGTGCGCGAAGTAGGGCGAGAGCGGGTCCACCTCGGGTCCGGAGCGCCCGCGCCGCAGCTGTTCGAGCAGCGCGGTCTGGCGATTCCATTGCTCGGTGAGCGCGAACGCGTCCTTGCGCTCGCGCCCCGAGACGATCTGCTCGCGCAGCGTCTCGAGATCGCGCTCGAGCGAGCGCTCGTCGTCGCGCGGCCTGTCGCTGCGCTGCTCGAGGTGCCGGCGCACCCGCTCGTGGAGCGCGACCTCCTCGGCGACGATCCGAAGGGACATGCGCGTGCTCCTCGGCCGGATGTGGAAGGCTCGACAGGGTAGGGCCTCATCCGAGGTGGCGCCTGCGACGTTCCTCAGAAGCTCCACTTCACGTTGAAGATCACGCGGTCGTTGTCGGCCCAGCCGTCGAGCGGGGGCAGGTCGCCCTTCTGGTACAGCAGGAGTCCGGCCCCGACCGTCAGCGCATCGAGCACGTCGTAGTCGAGGTCGAAGCGGGCGACTGCGCCGTCGCGCGCGTCCCAGCCGAGCGCGATGCCGACCAGCGTCGCGTGCAGCGTGTCGTTCCAGAAGTTGCGCGTGAGCCGCGCGGCGATCTCCTGCGCGTCTTCGCGCGTGAAGCTCGGCGCGCGCCGCAGCGCCCGCTCGTACCCGAACAGGTGTCGATTCACGACCTCCAGCACGAAGGTCGTGTCGGTAAAGCCATAGTACTCGACGCCGAGCAGCGCATCGAAACGACTCTTGTCTCGTGCTGCGAAGTAGCCGAGCCCGTCGAGGTAGGCCAGCTCGACCTTGCAGAGCCAGCTCCCCAGCGCGTAGTTTCCGCCGCTCCCGACCATCCAGAGCCGGTCGTGGACCAGGTGCGTCGGCAGCGCCTCGTCCAGGCGTGGCCGATCGTTCCAGAACCATGCACCGTGGAACGAGACGTCCCAGCCGCTGAAGATCCCGGTGACGGCACCGGCCAGCTCGACATCCTCGAAGTGGCGCGGGCGCTCCTCGATCGGCTCCACGGTGCCCGGGAAGAAGTCGCTTCCGACGACCGGGTTCGAGTCGAAGCGGATCTCCGGGATCGCGATCGCCGCGGCGGACCAATCGCCGGCATAGCCCCTGACCTGCAGCAGCGAGACGGGCCGGCGCAGGTCCTCGAGATCCACGCGACCCGGCTCGCGATTGTCGAGCGGGTTCAGCACGTCGAGCACGCGCAGCGACTCCGACCGCCCCCAGATCACCACCTGCCGTCCGACGGCGATGTCGACGTCTTCGCCGAGCCCGCCGGCGAGCCACGCCTCACCCACCTCGGCGTCCAGCTCGTACGCGCGGCGCACCTCCCGGGTGTACTGGCTGCGGCCGTTGATCACGTAGGCGGCGTCGTAGAAGCCCCAGCCCTCGACGCG
>CAZPNB010000461.1:0-4380 GCA_964587305.1 uncultured Spirochaetales bacterium
CGCCTGCGCCAGGTCGGCAACGATCGCGGGCTCGCTGCGCAGCAGGGCCGCCGCCGGCGCGAGCCGACCTTCGGAGCGGTGCACGGCGCTCATCGAGTCTTCGACGCTCACGAACTGGGGCCCGGCGTGTTGCGCGTCCCGCTCGCTGCGCCCGAGACACGGCAGCACGTACGCCTCGCGCCCGCAGTGCAGGTGCGAGCGGTTGAGATGGGTCGAGATCTGGACGGTCAGCTCGCAGCGCTCGAGCGCTCGCGCGGTCACCGCGCTGTCGGGCGACGCCACCGCGAAGTTTCCGCCCATGCCAACGAACGCTCGCGCGCGCCCGTCGCGCATCGCGCGGATCGCGGCGACCGTGTCGAGTCCGGGCGCCCGCGGCGGCGCGAAGTCGAACTCGCGCGCGAGCGCGTCGAGGAACGCGGCGCTGGGCTTCTCGGTGATGCCGACGGTCCGGTCGCCCTGCACGTTCGAGTGCCCGCGCACCGGGCACGGCCCCGCCCCCGGTACGCCGATATTCCCGCGCAAGAGCAGCAGGTTGATGATCTCCTGCACGTTGGCGACACCGTGTTTGTGCTGGGTGAGTCCCATCGCCCAGCAGGCGATCACGCGACCCGCGCGGGTGTATTCGGCCGCCGCGGCGCGGATCGCCGCGCGCGCGATCCCGCTGTTCGCCTCGAGCGTCTCCCAGTCGCGCTGCGCGAGTGCGGTGCGCCACGCCTCGAAGCCGGCCGTGCGCGCGGACAGGAACGGCCAGTCGAGCACGCGCCCCGGCCGGTGCGCCTCCTGCTCGAGCACGGCCTTGGCGATCCCCTGGAGCAGCGCCACGTCGCCGCCGACCCGCACCTGGAGGTAGAGGTCGGCGATCGCGGTGCCGCGTCCGAGCCAGGCGAGCGGCTCCTGCGGGTGGGCGAAGCGCACCAGCCCGCGCTCGCGCAGCGGGTTGATCGCGACGATCCGCGCGCCGCGCCGTTTCGCCGCCTGCAGCGCGGTGAGCATCCGCGGGTGGTTGGAGCCCGGATTCTGCCCGATCACGAAAATCGCATCGGCGATCGCGAAGTCGTCGAGGCTCACCGTGCCCTTGCCGACGCCGATCACCTCGGTGAGCCCGACACCGCTCGACTCGTGACACAGATTCGAGCAGTCGGGAAGATTGTTCGTCCCGAAGCAGCGGGCGAACAGCTGGTACAGGAAGGCCGCCTCGTTGCTGGTGCGACCCGAGGTGTAGAAGAGCGCTTCGTCGGGCGAGCGCAATCCGCGCAGCACGCGCGCGATGCCGCCGAACGCAGCGTCCCACGACACCGGCGCGTAGTGGTCGCTGCCGGCCGCGCGGTACAGCGGCTCGACCAGGCGCCCCTGCTGCTCGAGCCAGTAATCGCTCTGCCGGAGCAGCTCCGGGATCGACCACCGCGCGAAGAACGCAGCCGACAGGCGCGCGCGCGTCGCCTCGTGGGCGACCGCCTTCGCGCCGTTCTCGCAGAACTCGGTCGCGGAGCGCTCGCGCGGGTCGGGCCACGCGCAGCCGGGACAGTCGAAGCCGCGCGTCTGGTTCACCTGCGCGAGCAGATCGAGTCCGCGCCGCACGCCGAGCTCGGCGACCGAGCGCTCGAGCGTCGACACGAGCGCGGCGAGCCCGCCCGCGGCAGCGCGATCAGCCGGATCGTCCCGGCTCACGCAGGCCCGCCGGCTGGTCCCCGCGATTCGCGCACACGCGACGCGTCGCCGTAGACGTTGAACGCGGACCCGCGCAGAAAGCCGATCAGCGTCATCCCTGCCCGCTCCGCGAACTCGATCGCGAGCGAGGACGGCGCCGACACACCCGCCACCAGCGGGATCCGCGCGGCCAGCGCCTTCTGCACGATCTCGAACGAGATCCGTCCCGACACGAGCAGCACGTGCCCCGCCAGCGGCCAGCGCTTCTCGCGCAGGCTCCATCCCAGCACCTTGTCGACCGCGTTATGTCGGCCAACGTCCTCGCGCGCGGCGAGCATTTGCCCCCCCGCATCGAACACGCCCGCGGCATGGAGGCCACCGGTGTGCGCGAAGCCCGGCTGTGCGCTCGCGAGCCGCCCGGGCAGCGGCGAGAAGTACGCGGCGTCGAAGCGCTCTGGATCGCGGATCGGAGGCGCACACGCCAACGCGTTCTCGATCGTCGCCTTCCCGCACACACCGCAGCTGCTGCTGGCGTAGAGGTTGCGGCGCAGCGCCTCCCAATCGACGCGCACGCCGTCGGCCAGCACGACGCGCACGACGTTGTCGGCGGCGTCGGGGCTGCGGGCCTCGCGACAGTGGCGCACGGAGACTACGTCGTCGCGGGAGGCGATCACGCGCTCGCTGAGCAGGAAGCCCGTCGCGAGCTCCACGTCGTGCCCCGGCGTGCGCATCACCACCGCGAGCGGCGTGCCGCCGATCTGGATCTCGAGCGGCTCCTCGCGCGCCACCGCGTCGTGCTCGCGGCGCGCAGCTCCGGCGGCGAACCGGACCACCCGCACCCGGGCGGCCGACTCGGGGAGCGCTTCGTCCTCGTGCACGGCGCCAGCATACGCAAGTTTCGCGCAGCGAGCCGAAGGCGCGCGAAGACCCGCAGGCCGGGCGTGCTCGATCGCTACGGTTTCACCTCGGCACCGAACGCGTCGAGCGCGCGCAGGTGGCGCTCGGCGCGCTCGACGTGCGCTACGAGCCCCTGCGCCGCCGCGAGCTCTCGGACGCGCTCCCAGGCGATCCGCGCGTCGGCGTCGTGCTCGCCGGTCGCCTCGAACACGAGCGCGAGGTTGTTGTGCGCGGAGACGTAGTTCGGCCGAGCCTCCAGCACGCGTCGATAGCTCTCGATCGCGCGCGGCCAGTCCGCGAGGTCCTTGTAGCGATTGCCCAGGTTGTAGTAGGCGATCGAGAGATCGTCGCGGACCACCCCGCGATGCACCCAGACCGCGGCGATTGCGGCCGCGGCCAGCGCGGCCCCGACCGCGCGCGGCGATCCGTCGCGCACCCGGCGGACGCCGTCACCGACCCCGGCGCTCGCAAACAGCGCCAGGACCGGAATCGCGGGCAGCCGGTAGCGCGCCAGCACGAAGAACACCAGCAGCGTCGCGAGCACGGTCGCGAGCAGCGCGTAGAGCGGCACGAGCTCCCGCCAGCGCGCGGCGGTGAGAGCGAGCCCGGCGACCGCGAGCGGCGCGAGCAGCCCGAAGCCCACCAGCGGCAGTCGCAGCACCGCCGAGAACTCGCGGGTGATCGTGAGCGAGCGGATGTTCCACGGCTCGAATGCGTTCGTCGCGAGCTCGAGTTTGCGCCACAGAAGCAGCGCCCACTGCGCCGGATACTCGCGCGCGAAGCGCAGCGCCTGGGCCGACCAGAAGCGCGACACCTCCGAGGGTCGCAGCGGGCGGCCCTCGCTCTGCTCCGCCGCGCGCTGGAACATCTCCCGCTGCTCCCACGGATCGTCCGCCGCTGAACGCGGGAAGATGCTCGGAACGCCGAACGAACCGTTGGCGTCCGGGTTGTTGCCGAGGAAGAGGTTCATGCCCCCGGAGTAGGTGATCGGCACGAAGTCGCCGCCGACCGCGTAGTTGCGCCAAGCGACCGGGGCTACCCACAAGAGCGCTCCGAGCGCGTAGGCGGCGAGCCAGCCCAGGCGCGCGGTGGTGGCTCGCTCGCGCAGCGCCCACCCCGCCCACGCGCCACACAGCGCACCCAAGATCAGCGCATTCGGACGCGCCAGCGCGCCCAGTCCGACCGCGGCACCGGCGGCCAGCCAGCGGCCGGCGCTCGGCCGGTCGGCGGCGACCCGCACCGCGCCGACCGCGAGTAGCGCCAGCGGAACGGTCAGCGCGTCGACCACCAGCGTGCTGTCGTAGAAGATCAGGATCCGGCTCGCGGCCACCAGCGCCGCTGCGCCGAGCGCGACCGCCGGCGCGAACAGCCGTCGGCCGACCCACCACGTGAGCGCACAGGTCAGCGTCCCGAGCAGCGCGTGGGCGACCTTCGCCGCGAGCAGCGAAGGGCCCTGCAGCGCGTAGAGACCCGCGAGCAGATAGGGATAGAGCGGCCCGTTCAGGAACACCTGATCGCCCCACCAGTCGCCCGCGGCGATCGCCTGGGCCCACTCGTGGTACATCCGCTCGTCGACCGAGGGCCACGCGAAGAACGGATCGTGCGCGTAGAGCTGCTGCACATTCCACAGCCGCAGCAGCAGTGCAACCGCACAGATCGCGGCCAGCGCGACCCATTCCGCCCGGGTCGGCAGCGACGCGCGCGGGCGCAGCGGCGCGGCCTCGGCGTCGGGCGCGGTCGTCGCCATCGCGCGCGACGATAGCAACGCCGCGCGGAGTGCTCCGCGAGCCGATCGGCGCGTCTCAGGCGCCAGAATCCGCCGGTCGATAGGTGGAT
>CAZPNB010000462.1:0-3928 GCA_964587305.1 uncultured Spirochaetales bacterium
GGAAGAGCTCCGCGAGTTGCCCGCTGGGACGTATGTCGTCGAAGCCGTCGATGAGGCTCCACCGCTGACCAGCGGCGAAGAGCAGGGGCTGCATCAAGCGCTCACCTCGTTGCGCGCGGGCCAAGGGCGCACGGTCGAACAAGTCCGTCAGAGCATCGACGTGATCCTTCGCAGGTGACGATCTGCTTCGCGCCGGAAGCGGCGGAAGACCTCTCTGCGGTCGTTGGCATCTACCACCACGCTCGGTCGCCGATCGCGCGCTGACCGCATGAGCTATCGGGCGGCGTCCTCGGCTTGTCCGGTTCTTCTGCGCTACCACAACTGGATTCAAATCCTGTTCAGGAGTTCCGCGAAGTGGTGAGCAAAGGCCGTAGGCCGTGCCCACGCGGAACGCCCCGATCGCGCGGCCAGGGCACGATCTGGGTCGGGCAAACGAGAACACGTTTGCCCACCGAGTGCTTGACGGGGAGTAGAAGGTCATCACGCCAGGGTGTCGGTCGGGCGACGTCGGCGGCGTTTCCGCTTTCTGCGCGGCGCGAGGCCTTTCAGCGTCAGCGTCTTGCCGAAGCAGAGCAGCACGTCGCCCGAGTAGATCTCGCGGGTCGTCTTCGGGTTCGGAATCGTCACGCTGCCGCGCTGGATCGTCAGCACGATCACGTCGCGGTCGCGCAGCCCCGATTCGTCGATCGTCTTGCCGCACAGATCCGAGCTGTCGTCGATCGGGACCTCGATCACGCCGTAGCCGCTCTGGAGCGTGAGCCGCTGCCGGATGTCGATCTCCGGGAACAGCACCTCCTCTTCGATCAAGCGCACGATCTCGCCGGCGACGTCGACCTTGGTGGCGGCCTCGATGGCCTCGAGCCCGGGGGACGAGTTCACCTCCAGCAGCACCGGGCCGTCGCGACCCTCCAGCATGTCGACGCCGGCGACGCGCAGCCCCATCACCTGCGCGGCGTGCACCGCGACGCGCGCGAACTCCGGCTCGAGCTCGAGCGCCTCGACCCGCCCGCCGCGATGGACGTTGCTGCGGAACTCGCCGGGTTGCGCGATGCGCCGCATCGCGGCGACGACGCGGTTGCCGACCACGAACGCGCGCACGTCGCGGCCCTTGCTCTCTTTCACGAACTGCTGCAACAGCACACTCATCTTGGCGGGGCCCGACAGCGTCGCGATGATCGCCTCGGCGATCTTGGTCGACTCGGCCAGGATCACGCCGATGCCCTGGGTTCCCTCGAGCAGCTTCACGACGACCGGCGGCCCGCCCAACCGCTCGATGCCCGAAATGATCTCGTCGGCGTGCCGGACGAGCAGCGTCGTCGGGATGCCCACGCGGTGCCGGCTCAGCACCTGGAGCGCGCGCAGCTTGTCACGCGACACGCTGATCGCGTGGGACGGATTGACGCAGAACACGCCCATCTGCTCGAACTGGCGCACGACGGCGGTGCCGAAGAAGGTCACCGACGCGCCGATCCGCGGGATCACCGCGTCGTAATTGGTGAGCGCCCGGTTCTTGTAGAAGAGGCGCGGGTCGCCCTGCTCGACCTCGATCGAGAAGCTCAGGGTGTTGAGCACGCGCCCTTCGTGGCCGCGCGCGAGCGCCGCCTCCTTCAGGCGCCGCGTGCTGTATAGCCCGGGCCCCCTCGAAAGGATCGCGATGCGCATGCAAGCCCTCGCCGCGCGCGTGCAGGTCGCGCCCGGTCGGGATTATAGGGCGGCTCAGTTGAGCTGGTGCTCGTCGGAGGAATCGCCGGCGAACGTCGTCAACGGACCGGCGTGATGGTGGACGATCTGCCAGACACCGTCTTCGAGCGTGAAGGTGTTGGTGGCGACCAACGTGCCGCCGCCGACGCGTTCGAGACAGGTCACGAAGCCGCTGGCTCCCAACAGCACGGCGTGCGCGCTCTCGCAGCGCACGCGCGGGCTCTGGCCGCCGAGCAGCAGCGCGCGCCAGCTCGACATCACGTCTTCGCGGCCGTGCAGCGGAGGCCAGCCGGGATGCACGCACGCCACCGGCGTTCCATGCGCCCACAGCTCGTCCATCGCCTCGATGTCCCGGCCGGAGAACGCGGCGTAGAACGCCTGGTTCGCGCGCAACAGCAGGGCTTCGGGAGTAGTGCCCATGCGCTAGAACGGATCGAGCTGCTGCGTCTGCGCCGCTGCATCGTCGGAGAAGCTGTCTTCGCGCAGATCCTGTCGAGCGCGATCGGTCTCACGCGCGGACGCGGCGGTCTGGGTCGGCTCGGTGCCGGAGATGAACGACTGGAAGACCGTCGCATTGCTCTCGTGCGGGGCGAGCAGCCCGGTCTCGCGGTCGATGCGCGCCCACACGATCTTGTCGTTGGCTGGCACCGGGAAGTCGCGCATCGGCCGCCCGTCGACTGCCACGCGCATGTAGTCGATCCAGACCGGCAGCGCGGCGTGGGCGCCTGTCTCACCTGCGCCGAGGAAGCGGATCTCGTCGAAGCCCACCCAGACGCCGGTGGCGACGTCGGGCGAGAAGCCGACGAACCACGCGTCGGCCTGATCGTTGGTGGTGCCGGTCTTGCCTGCGACCGGCCGCCCGAGCGCGCGCGCCTTCTGGCCGGTGCCCTCGAGCACGACGGCGCGCAGCATGTCGGTGACGAGGTACGCCTGCTCCGGAGTCAGCAGCTGATCCGGGTCCGCCGTCGCCTCCTCGAGCGACTCGGTCAGGACCGTTTGCTCGTCCGAGCTTCGCTCGTCGGTCGCTTGCTCCCCGCCCGCTTCCGCCGCGTTCTCGAGCGCGGCGACGGGCTCCGGCGCCGGGTCGGCGCGGCCAGCATCGCCGTTGGCCACCGGAGCGTCGTCGATCGGATCGCCGAGCGGCACGTTCTCGAGCAGCACGTTTCCGTCGCGATCGAGCACGCGGCGCACGAAGCGCGGCACAACGCGCCGGCCGCCATTCGGGAACACCGCGTAGGAGCGGGTGATCTCGAGCAGCGACACACCGCTCGAGCCGAGCGCGGTGGCAAGCGAGGCCTCGAGCGGCGAGCGAATGCCGAGCCGGCGCGCATAGCGGATCACGCTGCCGATGCCGACCTCGCCGCAGAGCTGCAGCGTGGCGTTGTTCACCGACTTCGCCAGCGCCTTGCGCAGCGTGATCGGGCCGTAGAACTCGCGCTCGTAGTTCTTGGGCTTCCAGACGAAGCCCGAGCGGTGATCGGTGTAGACCGTCGGCCGGTCGTGCACGATCGAGGCCGGTGTATAGCGGGGGCGTCCGGTCTCGTCGGCGAGCGACAGTGCGGTCCCGTACACCAGCGGCTTGAACGCAGAGCCCGGCTGGCGCCGCGACTGGGTGGCGCGGTTGAACTGGCTGCGCGCGAAGTCATACCCGCCGACGAGCGCCAGGATTTCGCCCGTCCCGACCTCGAGCGAGAGCAGCGCGCCCTCGACCATCGGCTCCTGAAACAGCGCGAGCCGCAGCGGGCGGGGCGCGGTCTCGCCGTCGAGCGGTGTCGCCGCGCCGGGCACCGTGTCATCCGGCTCGCCCTTCTCCGCCGGCAGCACCTCGAAGCGCGCGACGTCACCGACCGCGAAGATCTTCTCGATCGCCGACACCGCCTCGGATCGCGTCTTGGGGTTGATCGGGCGGGCCCAGGCGGCGTCCGCGAGCGCGACCTCGCCGCGCAGGTCGGGAGCGAACGCGACGCGCGCTCGCTGCGCGCTGGCATTCACCTCGGTGACGACACCCACGAGCTTGCGCTGCTCGAGCGCGAGCGCTCCGCGATCCGCGGGCGGGCTCTCCGGCGTCTCCGGGGTCACCGCCTCGCCCTCGCCTTGCGCTGGGACGAGCCCATTCTCCTGCGCGAGCCGGTCGATCTCGGCCTCGATCGCACCCGGCTCCACGCGGCGCAGCGCCCCGCGGTAGCCGTTGCGATGGTCGAGCGCCTCGAGCCCGTCCTGCAGCGCG
>CAZPNB010000463.1:0-3715 GCA_964587305.1 uncultured Spirochaetales bacterium
GCCGGCCTCGCCGTCGCGGTGGTCGCGCACGGCTCGCTGCCCGGGCGCTTCGCGGCTCCGGTGGCGCTGTTCGCGCGCGACTGTCTCGAGCGTTTCGAGCGCGTGGATCCGGCGCTCGACTGGTGCCTCGCGCGACCCGCCGCGCCGGGCGGATCGCTGCTCTTCGCCGACGCGCACGGCGAGCTCGCCGGCGTCGACGCGAACGGGCCGGTGCGCCGGCCGCTGCGGCCCACCGGCGCGTGGCTCGTGCTGGGCGCCGTCGATCTCGACGTCGCTGCGCTCGCGAAGCGCGAGCCGCTCGCCGCGACGGCCGAGCTCGAAACAACGCTCGTCACCGTGTTGGCGACGGCCGCGCCCGCGGCGGGGCCCGCCGTGATCGCCGACCCCGCCGGCCGCCGGCTGCGCGTGGCCGGCGGCGAGTGGATCGCCGTCGCCGCGGAGTGAACCGCATGGTTGACGTCCCGCCGTGCAACGACGACGATGCGCGACGGCTGTGGGAGCTCTCTGCGGAGCTGACGGGAATCGGAGCCTAGAGTCGATGCTGATGCGGGTTCTCGTCCGGGGTCGATCACTGGGGCTGTGCATCGCAATGCTCGCGGCGCTAGCGGCGCGCGCGGCGGCGGCCGAACCGAGCGCCTTCGCGGGCACCTGGATCCGGGACGAGCGCGAACGCGACGACGCGGCCCGCGAGGCCGAGATCGAGCGTGTCACCGAGTCGATGTCGTTCGCGTTCCGCGGATTCGCACGGGGCGTGATGCGTCGGCGCATGCGTCCGGAGGAGGGCTTCGCCATCGCGCACGACGCGGTGACGGTCCTGATCCGCGCGGATTCCGGCGCGGAGTACTGGCTCGACGGGCAGAGCTATTCCGGAGGTGCGGACCAGGAGGTCACGAGCCGCCTCGCGAGCGACGGCACGATCGAGCAGACCTGGCGGCACGGCGAGAGTCACGGTACGACGGTCTGGCGGCTGCCCGACGCGGGCGATCGGCTGGTCGTATCGGACACGGTCCGCGATCCGCATTTCTCCGAGCCGATCGCGTTCTCGACGACCTACCGGCGGCTCGCCGCGGAGTCCCCGAGCGACTAGCGCGATCGCCCGCACGCGACCGTAGGGAGTCGCACCGCGGTTGCTGGCTAGCGCGAGTGCGACGGCAAGCCGCACAGTGCGACGGCCGCTTCCGGGTCCTCAGTCAGGGAGAACGCCTCCCGCATCTCCGGATCGTCGAAACCCTCGCGGATGCCGCGCTCGATCTGCGCGACGAGCGGCTGGAAGAAGCTGTTCGTGTCGAGCAGCACCAGCGGCCGCGCGTGGAAGCCGAGCTTGCGGAACGAGAGCACCTCGGTGAGCTCTTCGAGCGTGCCGAGGCCGCCGGGCAGCGCGATGAACGCGTTGGCGCGCTCCTCGAGGCCGCGCTTGCGCGCGCGCATGTCGCTGACCTGGTCGAGCCGGTGCAGGCCGCGGTGATGCATGTCCATGCCGACGAACACGTCGAGGGTCACGCCCTCGACCACGCCGCCGGCGGCGAGCGCGGCATCGGCGACCGAGCCCATCAACCCAGTGCGGCCGCCGCCGTACACCATCGTGTGGCGTGCGTGGGCCATCGCTGCGCCGACGCGCCGCGCCGCCTCGTGATAGACCTCGGGAACGCGTCGGCTAGACCCGCAGTAGACGGCGATACGCACGCGCCGCCCGCGTCAGCTCCGCCTGCCGCGTGAACGCCCGCCGCGTCCGCCCCCGCGGCCTTGCCCGCCGCGTCCACCGCGACCCCCGTCACGTCCACCGCGCCCACCGCCGCCGTCGCGGCGCGGCGCGCGGTTCTCGGGCCGGTCGTCCGAAGCGGCGACCGGGCTGCTGGCCGGGGTCTCCGGGCGGTGCTCGCGCAGGAACAGCGCGCAGATCGTCGCCAGCTCGGCGAGCCCTTCGTCGCTGCGCGTGAGCGCGTTCACCACCGGCCGGAAGCGATCGAGCAGCGCTCTGCGCTCGCGCTCGTCGAGGTGGCGCAGCTCGTGCTCGGCCTTCACCGCGAGCCGCTCGCGCACGCGCTCGGCGATCTCCGCGTCGGTCGGGATCTTGCGCTCGGTGATCTTGATCTTGTTGACGTTCTGGATCATCCGGAAGTTTCCGATGTCGAGGCCCGACACCAGCGAGATCGCGGTACCGGTCTTTCCGGCGCGACCGGTGCGGCCGGTGCGGTGCACGTAGACCTCGGGCGACTCGGGCGCCGCATAGCCGAACACGTGGGTGAGATCGCTGATGTCGATCCCGCGCGCCGCGACGTCGGTGGCGACCAGGATCCGCAGCTTCCCGGCCTTGATGCTGCCCATCGCCGCCTCGCGCGCCGCCTGCGAGAGATCGCCGGAGATCTGGTCGGCGTCGATGCCGCGGCGCTGGAGATAGCCGGTCACGAAGCGCACGTCGTCCTTGGTGTTGCAGAAGACGATCGCGCTATCGGGATCCTCGTACTCGAGGATGCGCAGCAGGTTCGCTTCCTTCTCCTGCGCGGTGGTGATGACGTAGTAGTGCTCGATCTCCTGCGGAGAGCTCGTGTCGTCGTTGAGCGACACGAACTGCGGGTCGCGCAGGAAGAAGCGCGACAGCGACTTCACCTTCTGCGGGATCGTGGCCGAGAACAGGCACGACTGCCGATCGGCCGGCAGATACGTGTTGATCTCCTTCATGTCGGGCCAGAAACCCAGCGAGAGCATCTCGTCGGCCTCGTCCAGCACCAGAATGCGAACCTTGTCGAAGCGCAGGCGTCCGGAGCCGAGGTGGTCGAGGATCCGTCCCGGAGTTCCGACGATCACCTGGTGTCCGGCGTCGATACCCTCGAGCTGCTGCGCGTAGCCGACACCGCCGTAGATCGGAAGGCAGCGGATGCCCTTCGGCGCGCCGAGCGCCTCGATCTCGGTGGCCACCTGTTTCGCGAGCTCGCGCGTCGGCGCCATCACCAGCGCTTGACACCCCAACGTGTCGGCGTCGATCCCGGCGACGATCGGGATACCGAACGCACCGGTCTTGCCGCTGCCGGTCTGCGCCTTCACGATCAGGTCGATCCCGTCGCGCATCAGCGGGACGACCCGCGTCTGCACCGGCATCGGCGTCGTCCAACCGAGCGCCTGGATGCCGCGTTGAACCGGCTCGGGCAGCGTGTCGAACAGAGACTCCTCGGACATGTGTGGCGCACGCTATCCCTCGCTGCGAAGGCCCGCAAGAACCTCGTGCTACCGTCGCGCCATGTCGGGCATCGCACGCGACGAGGTGAAACGGATCGTCGCGCTGGCTCGACTCTCGATGGACGAGGCGGAGATCGACCGCATGCAGCGGGACCTCGGATCGATCCTCGCCTATGTCGACGTGCTCGCGAGCGTCGACACTTCCGGCGTCGAGCCCACGGCCCACGTCCTTCCGCTGGCGACACCTCTGCGCGACGACGTGCCGGAGCCGGCGATGGATCCCGAGCGCGCGGTCGCGAACGCGCCGCAGGCCAGCAACTCGGCGTTCGTGGTGCCGAAGGTGATCGCGGGAGAAGAGGAGGGCTAGTGCAGCCCACCGGGTCTCTCGCGGAGCTGCGGGCCGCGCTGGACGAGGGGAAGGTCAGCGCGGCGCAGCTGGTCGACCAGAGCCTCGCCCGTGCGCTGTCGATCGAGCCGGCGCTGCACGCGTTCGTGCGCCTGCGGGCGGACGAGGCGCGCGGTGAGGCGCGGCTGGCCGACG
>CAZPNB010000464.1:0-4995 GCA_964587305.1 uncultured Spirochaetales bacterium
CGCGTCGTCGTCTTCACCACGGCGGGTGGCTGGGGCGTGCTCGCCGCTGACGCGTGTGCGGCCGCCAGCCTCGAGCTGATCGCGCTGCCCGCCGCGGTGAAGCAGAAGATCGACGCGCTGGTCCCTGCCCGGTGGAGCCGCAACAACCCGATCGACCTGGCCGGCGGCGAGACGCGCGACACGATCCCCGAGGTGCTCGACATCGTGTGCAGCCACCCGGACGTCGACGCGGTGATCCATCTCGGAATCGGCATCCAGGCCGCGAGCGCCAACGTGCTGAAAACCGGCGCGTTCTATCCCGACTTCGGCCTCGAGCGGATCGTCGCGTTCCACGAGCGTCAGGACCGCCGTTATGCGCAGGCAGCGTGCGAGGCATCGGAACGCCACGGCATTCCGGTGCTCACCGCCACCGAGCTGGTGAACTGCGACCGCCACTACGGCAACCCCGGCCCGTTCGGCGTGAAAGAAGAGGGGCGCCTATGCTATGCGAGCGCGCACCGGGCGGTCCGCGCGCTGCGGGCGCTGGTCGACTACGCCGAGTACCGCGCTCGGCTCCTCAACGCCACGGGATCTTAGGCGACGAGCGGCGACCGCGCTGCGTCGTCCGCATCATTTCGCCGGGAACGTCGCCGTGAAACGGACCGGGATCACTTCTTCGATCGACGCGGGATTCCACCACGAGGAGGGATCGCCGACGCCGAATTCGACGCGGTTCAGCAAGAGGGAGCCTTCGACAGCCGGCGGGGACGATTGGGCCAGCTCGAACTCGCCGTCCAGCGTCCTCTCCACATCGCGGATCTTCACGTCGAACTTGGCGCGATAGCGCGGGTTGCCGCGCTCGCTCTGCCCGTCGCGGACCGCATCGTGCACGCGCACGCCGGCGGTCGGGAAGTTCTCGACGTCGAAGAAATCTGCAGTCCGTAGATGATCGTCTCTTCGCTCGATGCCGGTGTCGACGCTGGCGATGTCCACCTCGAGTTCGACGACGCCACGGCTGGGATCCGTGGGGTCGATCTCGGCCCGGACGATCTTCCAGCGGTGGAACTCGCCGTGGGCCGTGGACATCAGGTTGCTCGCCTCGAACGTGATCGATCCGGTCGGTGCCCCTGTTTCGGTCCCCGGCTCGATCGCCATGGCCGCCAGTGCGAGCGACAGCGACAGCCCAAGCATCACGCGCGATCGGCGCAAGCCGCCGCGCGCTGCGAGGCGCCGTTCCTCTGTTTGGTTCTTCACTGCGATGTTCCTCCTGTGGCGGCCGTGATCGTCTCGGCGGATCTGAGCGTGTGCCGGAAGAGATTGGCCAACGAACCATTCGCGATCAACCGCGAGCGAATCGATCGAGAGCACGTGGTAGGCTGCTGGCTCGCCGCAGGAGGCCGAGTCCCGGATGCATGTTGCCGATCCGCGCCGCCCCGAAGCCCGGAATGCTTCGGCCGGTTTGATCCTGGTTCTTGCGATGCTCTGCGCAGGGCCCACCGCGGCCGAGCCGATGAACCGGCAGCTCGCGCCGTGTCCCGACCGCCCGAACTGCGTCTCCAGCCTGGCTACCGACGAAGAGCATCGCGTGGAGCCGTTCGCGCCGTCCGGCGAGCAAACCTGGCCTGCGCTGCGCGCGGCGGTCGCCGCGCTGCCGCGCACCCGGGTCGTCGAGGACGAGCCGGGCTACCTGCACGCCGAGTGCACGAGCCGGATCTTCCGCTTCGTCGATGATCTGGAGCTGTCGCAGAGCGAGCACAGCGGCCACGTCGACGTGCGCTCCGCGTCGCGCGTCGGCTACGGCGACTGGGGCGTGAACCGCGCGCGCGTCGAGGCGCTGCGCGCGGCTCTCGCCGAGGCCGGGGCGGTGAAGAGCGCGGCGCGGTGAATCCCGCCAGCGTGCTGGAGGAGCTCGCGATCCTCGCCCGCGAGCACCCCGAGGACGGCGCCGCGCTGGCGCGCTTCCGCGCGCTGCTGGAGGACACGCCCGCACCCTTCTCGCGCGAGCAGTTCCGGCCCGGCCATCTGACCTGCTCCGCCTGCGTACTCGGCGGCGGGGGCGCGCGCGTGTTGCTGCTGCACCATGCCCGGCTCGACCGCTGGCTCCAGCCGGGCGGGCACGTGGAGCCCGGCGATGCCACCCCGCTGGCCGGTGCGCTGCGCGAGCTGCGCGAGGAGTCGGGCCTCTCGGTCCTGGCTCCGCTGGCCCGCTCCGGTGGCAGCGCGCTGGTGGATCTCGACATCCACGAGATTCCGGCGCGCGGCGCCGAGCCCGACCACCTGCACTACGACCTGCGCTATGCGTTCGCGGTCCGCGGCAACCCGAGCCTCGTGCGGAGCGAGGAGTCCACCGCGCTGCGCTGGATCGACGTCGCGCACCTCGGCGAGCTTACCGACGAAGCGAGCGTGACGCGTCTGGTCGCGCGTGCCCGGGTGCGCGCCGCGGCGCTCGAGGACGGAGTGGAATCGCGCGCGCGTCACGGAGGTGGAGGATCGTGAAGCGCTGCGGCTGGGTCGGGACCGAGCCGATCTACCTCGAGTACCACGACCGCGAGTGGGGCGTGCCGCTGCACGACGACCGCAAGATCTTCGAGTTCCTCGTGCTCGAGTCCGCGCAGGCGGGTCTGTCCTGGATCACGATCCTGCGCAAGCGTGAGAACTACCGGAAGGCGTTCGCGGACTTCGACCCGGAGGCCGTCGCGCGCTTCAACCGGCGCAGCGTCGAGCGGCTGCTGCGCGACCCGGGCATCGTCCGCAACCGGCAGAAGGTCGCGGCGGCGATCGCCAACGCGCGCTGCTTCCTCGCGGTGCAGCAGGAGTTCGGGTCGTTCGACCGCTACGTCTGGCAGTTCGTCGGCGGAAAGCCGCTCCAGGGCCGCCGGCGCTCGATGCAGGACGTTCCGGCGAAGACGCCCGAGTCGGAAGCCATGTCGAAAGATCTCGTCCGGCGCGGCTTCAAGTTCGTGGGCCCGACGATCTGCTATGCGCACATGCAGGCCACCGGGATGGTCAACGACCATCAGGTCGACTGCTTCCGCTACGCGCCGGTGCGGCGGCTCGGGTAGAGCGCGGCACGCGCATCGGGAGGACAGCCCACCCGACCGGCTCCTGGCGATCAGCCCGGCCGTTCCTGGGAAAGCCGGTCACCACAGTCCACGCAGTAGCTGTTTCGCGAGCGGCGCATTCTCGCGTGGCTCTCCGCGAGGCACCCTCTGGCGAGGATCTTCCCGTTCACGACGGACCCACAGCTAGGACAGAATCGCACGGTCACTACCGAGCGACCGTGATTATCGTTGGAGCAGTGCTTCCGCAGCATTCGGGGTTGGGGGTGTGGGAGCGAGAGCGAGACGGAGGGCAGCCCTCCGTCTCGCCAGCTCACCTTGCTACGGGTTAGTAGCGATCGCGGCCTCGACCGCCGCCGCCGCCACCACCGCCGCCACCGCCGCCACCACCGCCACCGCGCTTGTCCTGCGCCTCGTTCACGCGCAGGCTCCGGCCGCCCATGTCGGTTCCGTCGAGAGCGCGTATCGCATTCGCGGCGTCGCTCGCCTCTTGCATCTCCACGAACGCGAAGCCCCGAGCACGCCCCGTCTCGCGATCCATGATCACGCTCACCGACTCGACCGCTCCGTGCGGCTGAAATAGCGAGCGAAGGTCGCTCTCGGTGGCGCTGAAGGGAAGGTTTCCTACGTACAGTTTCTTACTCAACTCTCGTTCCTTTGCCGCGCCGCTCCGTCTGGAGCGCACCGGCCGTGGCACGGCTGTGGGTCGGACTGTCCGATCTGAACCAGCTTCGTGCCGATGACTGCTATCTCCGGATCGACGATCGCCGGGTCGACGATCGGCACCGGAGAGCAGTCTTCACGCGGCCCAGTATAAAGCGATCGCTTGACAAAGCAAGCGAGTGCCAGGTCGCCTTCGCGATTTTTCTAGCGCGGGCTCTCGTAGAAGATGTACGACGTCGAATAGTCGCTGAATTCGAAGTAGATCTGCTTCCCGCCCGGGTCCGGGGCGCCGTCGAAGTCGGTGTCCAGCACCCCGTAGCCGAAGCGATAGGGGCGGGGTTCGTCGGACCTGGTCCCGGTGGCGGTCGTGAGCTTGTCGATTTTCATGAAGCGTTTCACGAGCTTGTCACCCGCGTAGACCTCGAGGATGCCGTTCGTTCCGGTCCAGTTGCGGACCGTGCGGCCGATCTCGTTCTGGGTCTCCTGGGTGCAGCCCGCGAAGGCAGCCGCGACTCCCGCGGCGGTGAGGGCGATCGCGATCGTCGTGATGGCGGTGCGGTTCATGGCTCTGGCTCCGTGGTGGGGGGTTGCGGCGCGAGCATGCCATAGCGCCGCGCGGGTCGGATCGCGTACGTCATTGCGCCAATGGACGCCAGAGCGCTCCTCCCCGAGAACACACGGGAACGAGCCCGAGGGCGGGTCCGACGGACGGTCTCGCTCGGGGGCTCCCGGTGAGGAAGACGGTGATGATCCGATCGAAACGAGAAAAGTGCTTGGGACTGTGGATATTCGCTGCGGTGGCCTGGGTTACGCTCGCCCCAGGCTCCGCGATCGCTGCCGACGGCGACGCCTGTGTCGAGACCGCTGCCTACCAGCAGTCCGCCTGTGAAGCCGAGGCCGAGGACGACTCCTTCGTCGCGCGCGCGATCTGCACCAACGGGTCGGAGGACGAGGAGGACGCGTGCATCGCCCTGGCGCTCGCGGACGGGCGGGCGGCCAGACGGGAATGCCGGCAGCAGCTCGCGGCGCGCAAGCGCCTGTGCGGCGCGCTCGGTGGCAGCCGCTACGACCCGGACTTCGATCCGGCGCACTTCGATGACGACTTCTCCGACCTGACGAATCCGAATCCCTACTTTCCCTTGGGGATCGGCTACCGGTGGGAGTATGCGGGCGGCGGGGAGACCGTCGTCGTCGAGGTGCGGGACGAGACGAAGCTCATCGAAGGGGTCACCTGCATCGTCGTCAACGACCGCGTCGAGATCGATGGCGAGCTCGTCGAGGACACCGACGACTG
>CAZPNB010000465.1:0-4096 GCA_964587305.1 uncultured Spirochaetales bacterium
ATGCGGCCCATTCGAAGGGAGCGATGAAGGCGGTCGTGTTGAGCGCCGGCCAGGGCAAGCGCTTGTTGCCGCTGACCGCAGAGAACCCGAAGTGCCTGCTGCCGGTGCAGAGCGGCGAGCCCATTCTGGGCTGGCAGCTCCGCAGCCTCGCGCGGGCCGGCATCGACCGGGTGCTGGTGGTGCTCGGCTTCGGAGCCGAGCGGGTAGAGGCTTGGCTCGCGGCGAACCCCGTGCCGGGCGTCGCCTGTGAGACACTCTTCAATCCCTTCTACACGAGCTCGGACAATCTGATCACTTGCTGGGTCGCCCGCGGGGCGATGTCCGATGATTTCCTGCTGCTGAACGGCGACACGATCTTCGAGGACGCCGTGCTCGGTCGGGTGCTCGATGCTCCGCCGGCGCCGGTAACGGTCGCGATCGATCACAAGCGGCACTACGACGACGACGACATGAAGGTCTCGCTCGACACTCATGGACGGCTGCTGGCCATCGGCAAGTGGCTGCCGACGCCGATGGTCGGGGGGGAGTCGGTCGGCCTGCTCGCGTTCCGTGGCTCGGGGCCGAAGCTCTTCACCGGCGCGCTGGAGGATGCTGTGCGGCGTCCCAAGGCGATGCAGCAGTGGTATCTCTCGGTCGTGAACCGGATTGCACAGGCGACGGCGGTGGAGACCGCCAGCGTCCGGGGTTTGTGGTGGCGCGAGATCGATTCGCCGGACGATCTCGTCGGCGCGCAGAGAGACCTCGCCACTCGGAGCGCGAACGCCCCGCGTTAGCCATCGTCCGCCAGTCTCGCTATTCAAGAACCCGACCGCAGCCCGGAGGGCCCCGCCCGATGCGAATCCGCGACTTCTCCGTCGGTGGCAGCTCCCCTCTGCTGTTGATCTCGGGCCAGAACGTGCTCGAGAATCTGGATTCCGCGCTGGCCTGCGCCGACGGTGTGGCGGCGATCGCGGAGCGCCACGGCCTGCCGGCCGTGTTCAAGGCGTCCTTCGACAAGGCGAACCGGTCCAGCCGCGATTCGTTCCGGGGAGTCGGGCTCGACGAGGGCCTGCGCATCCTCGAGCAGGTGAAGACGGCCTCGGGCCTGCCGGTGACCACCGACGTCCACGAGCCCGGCCAGGCGAAGCTCGTGGCCGAAGTCGCGGAGCTGTTGCAGATCCCCGCGTTCCTCTCGCGCCAGACCGACCTGGTGAAGGCGTGCGCGGGAACTGGACTTCCGGTCAACATCAAGAAGGGTCAGTTCATGGCGCCCGACGACGTGGTGCACGCCGTCGAGAAGGCGAAGGCATTCGGCGCTGGCGGGGTGATGGTCACCGAGCGCGGCACCAGCTTCGGCTACCACGATCTGCTCGTCGACATGCGCGGCCTCGTCGCGATCCGCGAAATCGCACCGGTGGGGTTCGACGCCACCCACGCGGTGCAGCACCCGGGAGCCGGCGAGCGGGCGAGCAGCGGCGACCGCAGCTTCGTCGCGCCGCTCGCGCGCGCCGCGGCGGCGCTCGGCATCGATGCGCTGTTCGTGGAGACGCACCCCGATCCCGAGAACGCACCCTGCGACGGCGCGTGTCAGATCCGCCTCGCGGACCTCGATGCGCTGCTCGGCGACGTGGTCGCGATTCGCGAGGCGCTCGATCGCACGCGCGCCTGAACCGATGGGCCGCACGCGCCAAGCACCCGAGTGTCTCGTGCTGGAGCCGCGGTCCGGCGCACCGGTGAGCGACCGCCCGCCGGTGCGGATCTTCGCCGGCAGCGAGCCGGCCCAGCACCGCGCCGAGCGGGTGTTCGTATGGTCGATCGAGCGCGTCCGCGACCCCGGACGCCGCTACGAGATCCACGTGATGAAGGACCTCGCGGGCTTCTCGCCTCGGCGCTGGACCACGGGCTTCACGCACTACCGCTTCGCGATCCCGCACTTCGCGGGGGCGCGGGGTCGCGCGATCTACAACGACGTCGACCAGGTGTACCGCTGCGACCCGGGTCTGCTCTTCGATGGCGATCTCGACGGCTGCGGGTTCCGAAGTGTCCGCGCCGATGACACGTCAGTGATGCTGCTCGACTGCGAGCGGATGGCCGAGCATTGGACGCTCGCCAGAGCACAGCGCGAGACGAAGCGGCGGCTGCAAGATCGCGCACGGGCGCTTCCGGGCGTGTGGGGCGCGCTCGACCCGGCATGGAACGTCCGCGACGACGAGCGCCCGCCCGCCGAAGCCCGGCTGATCCACTACACCACGCTGCACACCCAGCCCTGGCGCCCGTTTCCCGAGCGCTACGCCTACCAGACGAACCCGGTCGGCGCGGTGTGGCACGCGCTGGAGGCCGAGGCCGACGCGCGCGGGTTCCTGCTGCGGACGTGTGAACGCCCGAGTGACCGCTATGCCGACTGGTGGGCGGATTGGCAAGCGCGCAACGAGGCGCAGCCGAGCGAAGTCGGACGGGAAGGGCCGGGCGAGTTCCTGCCGCCGGCGCCCGGAGGCCCGCCTGCCGAGCACGCTCGCGAGCAGCGGGTTGGACCGTGGCTGGCGGAAGCCCCCGAAGACGACGTCCCGTGGCTGTTGGCCGAGCTGTGTGCCGCTGCGCGCGAGCGGCTCGTGATCGACCTGCCCGCGTCCGTGCGCCGCCAGCGACAGCGCTGGGAGGATCGGATCCGGGCCGCGGCGCGCGCTCACCCGAAGCTCGGGTGGGAGCTCATGTTCGGCAACGCGCGGCGCCGCGGCGGCGCATGGTCGGGTCCGACACCTCCGCGTGTCTGGGTGCTGCGCGACGATCGCCCCGGCAACGCCACGCAGGCGCAGGGCCTCGCCGAGTCGCTCGCCTGGCCCTACGAGAGCAAGCGCCTGCGCTGCAGTGCGGCGGCGCGGCTACACAACCGCTGGCTCGGCGCGTCGCTGTTGGGAATCGATCGCGAGGCGTCGTCGCCGCTCGACCCGCCCTGGCCCGACCTCGTGATCGCGGCTGGCCGGCGCAGTGCCCCGGTCGCGCAGTGGATCCGCGAGCGCTCTGGGGGCAGCACGCGGATCGTCATGCTGGGACGCAAGGGCGGCGACGATGCGGAGCTCTTCGACCGGGTCGTGACGCCTTCCTATGCGCGGCTCTTCCCCCATCCGCACCGGATCGAGACCGACACACCGCTGCATCGGGTGACCCACGAGGCGCTGGCCAAGGCCTCCGAGGAGTGGGCCGATCGCCTGGCCGAAGCAATGCCGCCGCGCATCGCGGTGCTCGTGGGCGGAACCTCGGGCCAGTACCGCATCGATCCGTCCGAGGCGCGGCGCCTGGGCGCCGCGTGCGCCGACCTCGCCCGCCGCTGCGGCGGCTCGCTGTTCGCGACGACCAGCCGCCGGCTCGGAGCCGCCGCAGCCGACGCGTTCTGTGCGGCGATCGGCGACATCCATTTCCTGCACCGATGGACGCCCGACGACCCGGCCAACCCCTATCTCGGCCTGCTCGCACACGCCGATGCGTTCGTGATCACCGGCGACAGCGAGGCGATGCTCGCCGAGGCGACCTCGCTCGGAAGGCCGGTCGCGATCTATCCGCTTCCGGTGCGCGCCTCCTTCCGCCGGCTGTCGGCCTTCCGCGAGTGGGTATGGCGGCGCGCGACCGCGAAGCCGCTCGGGCCGCGCGGCACGCCGCGCCCGCAGCGCGGCCTCGAGCGCTGGTGCGGAAAGGCGATCGAGCGCGGCTTCGTGCGCCCTTCGCGCGATCTCGATAGGCTGCACGCGGTGCTGTTCGAGCGCGGCGCCGCGCGGCCGTTCGCCGGCTCGCTCGATCTCGCACACGGCGCCGCGTCCGACGACTGTGCTGCGGTCGCCAGCGCGGTGCGCGAGATGATGGGCGTCGCATGACCACGCTGCGCTACTTCGTCCGCGCCTATCCCGGGCGCTGCCTCGCGGTGCTCGTGTGGCTGTTGATCGCCGCAGCGACCGAAGGGCTGGGCCTCTCGACGCTGCTTCCGCTGCTCTCGGTCGCGACCGGGTCGGACGTATCGGCCGATGGCTACGAAGCACGCGTCGCGCGCGCGCTGGCCGCGCTCGGTATCGCGCCGGACCTCGAAACACTGCTCGCGATCGTCGTCGGCGCGCTCTGGATCAAGGCC
>CAZPNB010000466.1:0-8978 GCA_964587305.1 uncultured Spirochaetales bacterium
GCTCGCTCGAATGCCTCCTCGCCGAGGGCGGACCGAGCGCGGCCGACCGCGTCGTCGTGCTGCGCACGCTCCAGCGGATGGTCGCTTTCGCGACCCACCTCTCCGCCGAGGGCGTATCGCGCACCCCAGAGTCGAGCCGCAGCTTCCGGCTCGTCTTGCTGCTCGAGCACCAGAGCGTACAGCTCGAGCGAGTCGAGGAGCCCTGCTACGAAGCGAATGCTCGAGTACAGCTCGGTCACGCTCACAAGCATCGAGCGTGCGCGGTCTGGGTCTCGTCGGTCCAGCGCCACATACGCTCGGCCAGCGAGCGTCCCAGCTTGGCCTCGAACGTCCTCAAGCGCGCGAAAGATCACATGCGACTCCTCGAGGTACCTCTCCGCCTGTCCCAGGTCGGATCGAAGTCGTGCGATCCAGGCGAGGCTGTACAGGTCGATCGCGAGCTCCAGTCGCCGTTCCAGGTGCCTCCAGAGTTCCACGCACTCCTCCCACAGACCGGCAGCTCGGTCGAGATCGCCGTGGTGAGCCGCGATATCCGCGAGAAGTCCCATCGCCAAGGCGGCGCCCTCCTCGTCACCACTCCCGCGATCGAGCTGGAGAGCCTCCTCCAGAGCGACTGTCCCCTGATCGAGGTCGCCCTGCTCCATCTCGATCAGGGCCAGGCCTCGGAGTGCGCGCGCACGCCCTGTTTTCGCGTTCGTCGCACCCATCGTCCTCTCGAGCCAATGTCTTCCTTCTCCCAGGTAGCCCCGTGTCATCCAGAAGCGCGAAAGAGCTCCGGCGAGCACCAGCGCGCTTTCCGGATCCCGGCCCTCCAGTAGGTACGCGAGGACCGCGCGAAAGTTGTCGTGCTCGTCCTCGAAGCGCTGAAGCCACCGCGCCGCATCGCGGCCGCGGAGATCGGCGTATCTGCTGTCGGCCAGCTCGACGAAGTACCTCGCATCGAGCGTTCGCAGCTCCTCGGCTTCGCTCCTCTTTTCGAGTCGATCTCCCGCGTACTCTCGAATCGTCTCGAGCATCCAGTAGCGCTCGTTGGTGAAGCGCAGCAGGCTCTTCTCGACGAGCGACTGCAGGGTGTCGAGCGAGGCGCCGCAGACAGCCTCTGCAGCGTCAACCGTGCAGCCGCCCGCGAAGACCGCGAGGCGCGCAAAGAGCTGCCGCTCTTCTTCGGAGAGCAGTTCGTGGCTCCAGTCGATCGTCGCCCGCAGTGTCTGCTGGCGGGGATCGGCGTCGCGTGCGCCCGTGAGCAGGTCGAGACGCTGTGAAAGCCGTTCGATGATCTGTCCGGGTGAGAGCGCCTTCGTGCGCGCAGCAGCGAGCTCGACGGCTAGAGGTAGGTGGTCGAGGCGCGCGCAGAGATCGGCGATGTCCTCGCTCGGCTCGAGTCGGGCGCGCCGGCAGAAGAGCTCGAGGCTTTCAGGATCCGCCAGCGGCGGTACCGGATACTCGACTTCGGCCTGGACGCGCAGGAGCTCGCGGCTGGTGACGAGCAGCGTCAGGTTGGGACAGGTTTGCAGGAGCGAGGCGAGCTCGGGCGCCGCCTCGACCACCTGCTCGAGGTTGTCGAGGAGGAGGAGTAGGCGCTGGTCGGCGATCTGCTCGGCGAGCTCGCCTCTGGCCTCGACGACCTGGGCGATCGTCTCCGTGACGAGGGAGGGATCGCGCAGCGAGGCGAGCCCCACCCAGTACACGCCGTCTGGGAAGGCGGGGGCGACTTCCTCGGCGGCTCGCAGGGCGAGGCGGGTCTTGCCAGTGCCTCCAGGCCCGGTCAGGGTGGGGAGGCGGACGTCCTCGTCCAAGAGGAGCTCGAGTACCTCTTGCAGCTCGCGCTCTCGGCCGAGGAAGGACGTCGCCGAGCGCGGGAGCTTGGGTGCGGGAGCAGACGGAGCCGACGCCGCAGTGGGGGCAGCGCTCGCGAGTGCGGCCGCGGCAGCCCCGGCGAACTCGGACGCAGACGAGAAGCGCTCCTCGGGATCCTTGGCGAGCGCTCGAAGGAAGAAGGCGTCGAACGCAGCGAGGGCGGGATCGACCTCTCCGGGAAGCGGCGCCGGCTCGTGCAGGTGCGCCCAGCAGAGGGCAAGCTCGTCTTCGGCTGGAAAGGGGGGGTGACCGATCAGACACTCGAAGAAGACGCAGGCCAGCGAGTAGAGGTCGCAGCGCGGATCGAGAGCCTCGCCGCGGATCTGCTCTGGCGCCGCATAGGCGGCGGTGCCGACGAAGCTGCGCTCTTGTGTGAAGGAGCCCTCGCTCAGGCGTCGGGCGAGTCCGAAGTCGCACAGGTAGGCGTGCTCGTCTTCTCGCGTCCCGGCGAGGAGAACATTGTGCGGCTTCACGTCGCGGTGCAGGAGGCCAGCCGCGTGCGCCGCCTCGAGGGCGGAGGCGAGCTGGGTAAAGAGGCGGAGGGAACGCTCAGGCGGTAGAGCGCCCTCGCGGCGCAGGACCCCGTTCAGCGAGGATCCTTCGACCAGGCGCATCGCGAGAAAGAGCGTCCCCTCCTCCTCCCCTGCCTCGTACACGGGGAGGAGATGGGGGTGGTCGAGCGAGGCAGCGAGGCGCGCCTCGCGCAGGAAGCGCTCGCGGAAGCGCTCCTCATGCGCGAGTTCGGGGGAGATGAGCTTGAGCGCGACCGAGCGCTCGAGCGAGAGCTGGGTCGCCCGGTAGACGACCCCCATCCCGCCGCGCCCGAGCAGGGCCTCGATGCGGAAGCCGGCGAGGAGAGTGCCGGAGGCGAGCTCGGCGCCTGTGGTCACGGGGGAAGCATCGCGCACCAGAAGCAGGACTCCAAACGAAGACGGCCGACCACCCCTCCGCAGCCCCAGCGTGGATGTCAACCCCCACCTGCGTCGCAGAGGCATCAAAGGGGTGAGATCTTCCGACGCACCGCGGACGGCGGTATGGAGATCAGTTCGTGAAACTCAGCGCGTAATCAATCGCCTCGTCGAGCGTCATCACGCTGCCAAGTGGTCACGCACCTTGATCCTTGCCACCCCACCTGGCAGTGACGCAGTTGCGTGTGCTTGTGGCCCGGGTCATCTCCTCCACGGGGGACTCACACCCCAAGCCGCTACGCGTGCCGGGAGTACACGCCGGAAGGGCCGCGGTTGCGGCCCCTCCATGGTCCCAGTCGAGAAGCAGAGCTAGCCGCAATTCACCCAGCCGATCGGCTCCCAGTGGGTGTAGGGAGCAAAGACCTGCTGGTTCTTCAAGTTGTAGATCGGGCCCCACCACATCTGCCCGTAGATGTACTTCGACCGGGGCCCGACGCCGATCTGGCCGCTCACGAGCGAGACGTCCTCGGGGCTGCTCGTTGCCGCGTAACCGGTCCTCACGTACACCCCGGAGCCGGGGTACGTCTCCACCTCGGTGCTGAGCCCGTCGGTCCCGTCGCCGAGCTGGTCCTGGCGGCGCATCCAGGTGCCGGGCGTCCAGCTCCACCCCGACGAGGTCTGCGTTCCGACGACGACCCGGTAGTAGAGCCACTGCTGGCTGTTGCCGTCGATGACCGTCCATGAACCGCCGCCAGTGAAATATGGCCCGGTGGTTCCACCCGTGCCGACCACCCCGGCCGGAAAGCCGTCGGCGCGGTTCATGTAGACATTAGACGAGACCGTCCACTGGCCGGTGATAGGCGTTTCGCGGCAAACCGCGGCCGCGAAGTGCTGGCTCGGGTAGGTGCCGTACGCGACGGCGGAATGCGCGCCGAAGAGCGCGATCGCGAGTATGGCGACGATGATGATGACACGAGTCCTCATGGCTTCGTTCCTTTCTCTTCTGACTGCCCAGTGCAGTCCGATTGTTTGGAGCGTGATGGCGCGCGCTTTCCGGTCGCTTAAGTGCGGCTGAAGGCCCTGGGGCGGTCGCGAGCGCCCACAGGACGCAACACGCGGAGCGTCGCCCACGGGCGGCCCCCCGCGTGCCTTGTCCTCGGCTGAGTAATCGGTCGCCAGGCTGCACGGTCGTCGGGCTCGTCGAGAACGAGGCTCGACTCGACGTCACGAGCGCCCAGAACCGGATCGGGTCGGGGGATAACGCCGAACATGGGTCGGGTTGGATGGAGGACGCCCCGGGGAGTCTTTGGCGACTCGAAAGCGCGCCTTTAGCGCGTCCGCCGAGGCTCCGGCCCCAACCGGACGACATGGGGTCGTCTATGGATCAAGGAGATCATCATGATCATTCCGACACGCGGTCGTGACAGACTGCGCTCCACGCTCGCGACGACGTGCATCGCGGGCTTCCTCGTAGCACTGCTGGCTCTCGTCGGTGCGTCGGCGGCAAGCGCCGACGGCGATCCAGCGCAGACAGCGACCAGCAAGCTGGGAGCAAGTGATACCCCGGGGAAGGCAATCCCTGGGCACTACATCATCACCCTCGAACCTGGTGAGAACCCGCGGGCGGTCGCCGCGATTGCAAAGGTGACGCCCACGTTCGTGTACGAAAGCGCACTGAACGGCTTCGCGGCTCAGCTGAACGAGGGGCAGCTCAAAGCACTTCGTCAGAACAGGGCGGTACAGGCCATCGAGGCTGACCAAGAGGTCACGGGCGAGACGCACTACTCGAGCCAACAGCTCGACAGCAGTGGACAGCCTTGGGGCATCGACCGCATCGATCAGCGCACAGGTCTCTCACGAACATTCACTTGGTGGACGTCCGGTGCTGGCACCGGCGTGCGCGCCTACGTCATCGACTCGGGGATCGCGACTGCGCATCCCGACTTCGGTGGGAGGGCTCAGAACCTCTATGACGCGTTCGGTGGCAACATGCAGGACTGCAATGGGCACGGAACCCATGTAGCTGGCACGATCGGCGGGTACACGCACGGCGTCGCCAAGTCGGTCTTGCTTCGAGGTGTCCGCGTGCTCGACTGCAACGGCGGCGGCAGCGTGGCGGGACTCATCGCGGGCGTCGACTTCGTGCGCCAAAACGCCATCAAGCCGGCTGTCGCCAACATCTCGATCAGCGCTGGGTTCAGCTCAGCGCTCAATACAGCGGTGTACAACCTCGTCAACTCAGGGGTCTTCGTCGCCGTTGCAGCCGGCAATGGCGACAAGAACGGGAATCCCCTCGACGCATGTACCACGTCTCCGGCGAGCGCCAACGGCACTCTTACCGTCGCGTCCGCGAATTGGTACGACACCAAGGCCTCGGATTCGAACTACGGCAAGTGCGTCGATCTTTACGCCCCCGGCGTGTTGATCAAGAGCACGTGGCTCAACGGCATGACCAACACGATCAGCGGGACCTCGATGGCGACGCCCCACGTCACTGGCGTCGCAGCGCTTATCAAGAGTGACTACGGCGACCAGACGTCGGCGTCGATATCCAATTCGATCTTGAATGTCGCAACCACGAACGTGGTTTACAGCAACGTCAGCGGAACGCCCAACCGGCTGCTCTACATGAGCGGTTGGTAATCCAAGACGGCCTTCGATAGGAGAGGGGCGGCCCATTGAGCCGCCCCTCTCGGTCTTCAGACCCCTACCGTCACCGACCAGGCGAAGCGCGTCGCGCTCAAGTCCGGGGCGAGCCCTCCAGGGCGTAGCCCCCCGCGCACAAAGAGCACCGGCACCGAGACCGACCTCGCGATCGCCCACCGCGTCATGCCGAGGCCTTCCTCGCTCCACCGCTCGGAGAGTCCGATCACGAGCAACCCTCCGTCGGCGGCCGCCTCGATCGGCCCTTCGTGTCCCGCCGCGACGAGCCGTGGTACCGGCGCGACGCCCGATGCCCGCTGGATGAGCAGCCCGGCATCGGCGAGCAGCCGGCTGGCGTCCCGCTGGCCAGACTCGGTCTCGGCAGTCGTTCCCAGCAGATGGAGCGGTCGGCCCGCTGCACCCGCCAGCCACGCGCCCAGCTCGAGCGCCGCCCAATCGTGCTCGCCGGCTCCGAAAGGAACGAAAACCGGCCCCTCCTGCCAGGACGGCCCGTCGAGCGGCTCGCTGCGAACGAGGAACGCGACATCGCAGAGGACCTGACGGAGAAGCGAGGACAGCGTGTCGTCGATAGCACCGTCGCGGAGGGTCTCTGCGCGCGCAGAGGTCAGCAGCAGGTCGATCTCAGACCGCGAAGCGAGCCGCACGACGTCTTCGGCATAGGCGGAGGACGTGAACGCCGCGACCCGAGCGGTTGCGCCCTCTGCTTCCAGTTTCTTGCGTCGCTCGCCCAGGGACGCGACGACGGCCGCCAGGCCGTCGGCGTCAGCGGGATCGAGGAGCTGCGCGAGCACGAGCTCATGCGGATGCTCCCCCAGCGCAAGCTGTACTGCGAACGCGAGAACATCTGCGAAACGTCCGCCTCCGTCAGAGAGAACGAGGACTGCTCGCTGCGGCAGGAGAGCGGCACCCCCCGAAGTTTCCGGCAGACCGTATGGCCCCTTCAGCAGGTCGAGTTCGCGGTCCTGTACAAGGATGTCCCGCTCGAGGCGCTGCAGCGCCGGGCCGGGGTCGATCCCGAGCTCGTCGACGAGCGTTCTGCGCGTCTGCTGGTACACCTCGAGCGCCTCCGCTTGGCGTCCGCAGCGGTAGAGCGCGAGCATGAGCTGCGCGGCGAACCGCTCTTGGAGCGGATGCGCCGCGCACAGTTCCTGGAGCTCGCCGACGAGCTCGGCGTGGCGCCCGCAGGCGAGGTCCGCCTCGACGCGCTTCTCGAGCGCCGCGAGCCGCAGCTCTTCGAGCCGTGCGGCCGGGACCTGAGCGAACGTCTCGAACAGAACGTCGGCGAGGGCCGGACCGCGCCAAAGCGCAAGCGCTTCCCGCAGTTTCGCGGCCGCAACCTGCGGGCGCCCGTCCCCTAGCGCTTCCGCGCCCTCGGCGACGAGACTTTCGAAGCGATGCAGGTCGAGCTGCTCCGGTGCAATCTTGAGCAGGTAGCCGGGAGGCCGCGTAACGACGGTGTCGTACGGCTCACCTTTGCCGCGCTTCGGCTCGAGCAACCGGCGCAGCTGAGAGACGTGCACCTGCAGCGCCGACTGCGCGGTGAGAGGAGGCGTCTCACCCCAGAGATCCTCGATCAGCCGATCGGTCGAAACGACACTGTTCGCGTTCAGGAGTAGGAGCGCGAGGAGTGCCCGCTGCTTCGCCGCGCTGGGCGTGAGCGACTCGGCCCCCCGCACGACTTCGAGGGGCCCGAGGACGCCGAACTCGAGCTTGCGTGTATCGCGCATCCGCCTCGGACGACGACGCTAGCACCTGGATCTGAAACGAGAAGCCGGTCCCCGAGCCGTCGAAGTGCTTCAGCGGCTCGTTAGCGAGGCGTAAGCGCATCGCGCGACCCTCAACTCGTCATCTGAAACGAGTTGAGAGGAGATCGACATGACCAGCGCGACCAACATCACCGAGGCGAGAGAGCTCGACGCCCGCGCAGGCGACGGGATCGACGTGCGGCTCTTGTGGTATCCGGCCACCGACACCGTGACGGTTTCGGTCTTCGATTTGACGCACGAGAACGCGTTCGAGCTGGTCGTCGACTCTGACCACGCGCTCGATGCCTTCCACCACCCCTTCGCGTACGCCGCCTTCCAGGGCATCGCGTTCGACGTTCCCCTCCGCGCTCACGACGAGCAGCCGCTCTCTGTCTAGAGTCCACACGCTCCAGAGCCAGTTCAAGCGGCGTGGCGAGAGCCACGCCGCTCTCATGCCTGCCTATTTGACGTCTACCGTCATGCTCAGGGCATAGGGAAGGCCGCCCGGTGGGCGGCCTTCCCTGCAGCTCAATCCGTTCTCGGCTTACGGCCACCTGCCGCCGGCCTCGGCCATCGGGGCGAGCGCCGCGGCGAGAGCCGTGAGCGTGAAGAAGATGGTGATGAAGCGTGCCTTCATAGCTTGCTCCTTCTCTGAGGGACTGCCCTGTGCAGTCCGATTGAGTAGGAGGATGAAGCCGTCCGCTTTCGTGTCGCTAAAGGGCGGCTGAAGCTCGCCGCGTCCTGGCTGAGCGGCGGAGCCCGCATCGCCTCACGTTCAGGCGACGCCCGCGAGGAGGAACGCGCGCGACTCCTTCAGCATCTCGCGCGTGACCGCGAGGCGTCAGTCACCGCCTACTTGACGACTCTAGTAGGAATTCCTACTCTTGAGGTATGACTGAGCGCAGCGTTGTTTCCGAGAAGGGGCAGGTGACGATTCCGAAGCAGCTCCGCGACCGCCTCGGGATCAGACCCGGGCAGGCTCTCGAGTTCACCGAGGAGCGCGGAAGGCTCGTTGCGACGAAGGCGCAAGCCGAAGATCCCGTGGCGAGCGTCTACGGCATCATCGGACTCGACCGATCGACGGACGAGATCGTCGCGGATCTTCGTGGCGACCCCGACACCGTGTGATCACGGCCGTCGACACGAACGTCCTGCTCGATCTCTTCGGTGCCGACGAGACCTACGGCGAGTTGTCGGCGGCGGCCGTGCGAACCTGTTCGACCGAGGGACGGCTTGTCGCCTGCGAGGTCGTCTGGGCCGAGCTGGGGGGCCTCTTTCAGAGCCCGGACGACGCGACCGGCGCGCTGTCGCAGCTCGAGGTCGACTTCAGCGCGATCGAGCAGGAGACCGCGCTGGCTGCGGGCGACGTATGGCGCGAGTACCGTCGGAGGGGCGGAGCTCGGACTCGGCTCGTGTCCGACTTCCTCGTCGGAGCCCACGCGGTGCGCCAGGCCGACCGGCTGTTGACGCGCGACCGCGGCTTCTACCGCTCGTACTTCGCCAACCTCGAGATCGTCGATCCCGCGCAGGACCCGTAGCCGCGGCTACGCGACGCCGGCGAAGAGGAACGCGCGCGACTCCCTGAGCATCTCGCGTGCGATCACGAGGCGCTGGATCTCGTTCGTGCCCTCGTAGATCTGCGTGATCTTCGCGTCGCGCATCATCCGCTCGACCGGGTATTCCGAGATGTACCCGTATCCGCCGAGGATCTGCACCGCCTCGGTCGTGACGTCCATCGCCGTGTCGGTGCAGTAGAGCTTCGCCATCGCGGAGGCCTTCGTCAGCTCGACGTCGGGCGCGCCCT